>JAEXXR010000625.1 GCA_023405705.1 Actinomycetes bacterium | reverse complement strand
CGAACCCTCTGAACAGCGGCGCCGCGCGCTGCGGGCGCGACTTGAACTCCGGGTGGTACTGGGAGGCGACGAAGAACGGGTGGACCGACTCGGGCAGCTCGACCGCCTCGACCAGCTGGTCGTCGGGCGAGGTGCCCGAGCAGACCAGGCCGGCGGCCTCCAACCGGCGCCGCAGGTGGTTGTTGACCTCGTAGCGGTGGCGGTGGCGCTCGTAGATGACCGGCTCGCCGTACAGCTCGCGGGCGCGCGTCCCGTCGTGCAGCTTGACCGGGTCGGCGCCGAGGCGCATCGTGCCGCCGAGGTCGGAGATCTCCTTCTGCTCGGGCAGCAGGTCGATCACCGGGTAGGGCGTCTCGGGGTCGAACTCGGTCGAGTTGGCGCCGGCCATCCCCGCCACGTGGCGCGCGAACTCGGCGACGGCGACCTGCATGCCGAGGCAGATGCCGAGGTACGGGATGTCGTCCTCGCGGGCGACCTGCGCGGCGCAGATCTTGCCCTCGATGCCGCGGCCGCCGAAGCCGCCGGGGACGAGCACGCCGTCGGCCTGGCCCAGCCGCTCGCGCGCCTGCTCGGTCTCCAGCTGCTCGGAGTCGATCCAGTCGACGTCGATCTGCGTGCCGTGCTCGATGCCGGCGTGCTTGAGCGACTCGACGACCGACAGGTAGGCGTCCTCGAGCTTGATGTACTTGCCGACCAGCGCGATTCTGACCCGCTGCGTCGCGCCGACCGCGCGCGCCGTCATCTCCTCCCAGCCGGTCAGGTCCGGGACGGGCGCGTCGGCGATGCGGAAGTGGTCGAGCACGAAGTCGTCGATCCCCTGCTCGCGGTAGACGAGCGGGACGCGATAGATGTGGTCGACGTCGACCGCCGAGCCGACCGCCTCGACCGGCAGGCCGGCGAACAGGGCGATCTTCTTGCGGATGTCCTTCGTCAGCAGCGACTCGCTGCGGCAGAGCAGCATGTCGGCGCCGATGCCGATGCGGCGCAGCTCGTTGACGGAGTGCTGCGTCGGCTTCGTCTTCAGCTCGCCCGCATGGCCGATGTACGGCACGAGGGTGAGGTGGATGTACATGCAGTTGCGGCGGCCGACGTCGGACTGGAACTGGCGGATCGCCTCCAGGAACGGCAGCGACTCGATGTCGCCGACCGTGCCGCCGATCTCGGTGATGACGAAGTCGACGTCGGCGGCGTCGGCCATCAGCTTTACGCGCTGCTTGATCTCGTCGGTGATGTGCGGGATCACCTGGACGGTGCCGCCGAGGTAGTCGCCGCGGCGCTCCCTGCGGATCACCGAGTTGTAGATCCCGCCGGCGGTGACGTTCGAGCCGCGGCGGGCGTTGACGTCGGTGAAGCGCTCGTAGTGGCCGAGGTCGAGGTCGGTCTCGGCGCCGTCCTCGGTGACGAACACCTCGCCGTGCTGGTACGGCGACATCGTGCCCGGGTCGACGTTGATGTACGGGTCGAGCTTCTGCAGCTGGACGGTGAACCCGCGCGCGACGAGCAGCCGTCCGATCGAGGCCGCCGCGATCCCCTTGCCCAGCGAGGAGACGACGCCCCCGGTGACGAAGATGAAGCGGGTCGTGCCGCTGGACGGGGCGTCAGGCATGCGGGGTCCTTCCGATCGAGTCTATTTGACGCAGGATGGGTGTTCGCTCGATCAGCGCAGAGAGCGAGCGGAACTCTCCGTAGACGGTGATTGCGAGGACGACGGCCAAGGCGATCGCCTGACCGGTCGTCCCGAAGGTCAGAATCAACCACAGACCGGCGAGGCCGCCGATCAGGTTCGCGCCCGTGTCGCCCAACATGGCGCGCTCGCGCAGGTCGTAGAAGCCGGCGACGAGCACGGGCGCGGCGAACAGGCCGAGCGCCCACAGCGGGGCGAGATCCCACGCGCCGAGCGTCAGCGCGGCGGCGAGCAGCGCGAACGCCTTGGCCGAGCGGCCCGGGCGCAGGTCGAGCAGGTTGAAGAGGTTGGTGGTCAGCACGAGCAGCGCGACGGCGAGCAGGTACTGCCCGTCGTCATACCCCTGGCCCGACAGCACGAAGAGCGCGAGGCCGAGCGAGCCGACCGCCTTCAGCGCGCCGGTGCTGAAGCTGCCGCCGAGGATCGCGGCGCCGTGGCCGCGCCAGCCGCGTGGTCTGCCGGCGAGCAGGTCGTCGATCAGGCCCAGCAGCGCGACGCCGAGCGCGTAGGTCGCGACGAGGCCGAGCTCGGGCGCGAACAGGTCGGCGTCGGCGAGCTGCTGCAGCGCGGCCAGCGGCGCCAGCGCGACGACGGCGGCCGCGACGATCGCGACGCCGCCGGGGAAGGGCAGCTGCGCCCGGCGGTAGTTCTCGCGGGTCAGACCTTCCGCTGCGAGGTGTCGCAGGATCATCGGCGTGATCAGGATCGCCGCGGCGAGCGCGACGAGGGTCGGAAGGGACTCCACGTGGAAGGAAGGTAGCGGGCGAGCCGGACGGCGGTGGCGCCGCGGAGCTGCTATCGGCGTCCTACAGGACCGGCGGCAGTCTGCCGCTGTCCGCGCTGGGCTTGACGCCGAAGTGGCCGCGCTCGCCGGCGAGCGCGAAGACGAGCGCGGCGCGGCCGAGCGGGTCGTCGAGGTCGTCGACGCTGGAGAGCTGGTGCTCCTTGAACCACGGGATCTGCGAGGGCTCGGTCTCGGTCGTCTCGACGCCGACGACCGGGATGCCGTCGACCTGCAGGCCGCGCATCAGGCCGGCCTCGAACTCCTCGACGGCCTCTCTCTCCTCCGGGTCGTCGAGCTCGTGCTCGTCGCGCACGATCACGACGCCGTCGGCGCCCTCCAGCGTGCCGCTGCCCTGGTCCAGCAGCGTCCCTCTGACGTTTCTGAGCAGGTCGCCGCCCTGCGAGAACTGGATCCCGAGGCGGGTCGCGAACGGCGACAGCAGCGACGGGTCCTCGGCCAGTCTCTCGTAGCGGGTCCCTCTCGACGCCTTCGCGAGCGCCTCGAGGTCGAGCGGGAATCTGATCGCCGAGACCGACGCGAGGCGGCCGCCGGAGCCCTGCAGCGCGTCGCGCGTCAGGTTCCACATCTTGTCGTTGGTGCCGCCCAGCTCGATCAGGGCGATTCTCATCCCTTCGAGGCGGCCGGCGACCATCGCCGGGTAGGCGTCCTCCTCGAAGTCGCGCCGCTCCTCGAGCAGCTCTCTCGCCTCGTCGCGCTCGCGCTGCGCCTCGCGGACGTCCTCGCGCAGGGAGGCGCGGACGTCTCTCTCGGCGCTGGAGACCAGCCCCTGGTCGCCGACGGCGACGCCGAGCAGCAGCCCGATCACGAGCGCGAGGAAGACGGCGACGAGCGACAGGGCGTGGTAGCGGAAGCTGAGCATGCGCGTGGTGAGCGGTTCTCTGGTGTCGGGGGAGCGGTGTGCGGTGGAGCCGGGCGGGGCGGCGGCGTGCGGACGCGTGCGTTACGCGTCGATGCCGAGCAGCACCTGCAGCTTCAGCCACAGGAGGTCGGCGACGTCGTGCAGCGCCGGGGTGAGCAGGATCACGACGATCAGCGCGACGACGCCGGTCGCGGCGAGCAGCAGCACCGGCGCGACGCCCGGCTGCGGCCTGTACAGGCGGCTGACGCCCTTGGCGTCGACGAGGATCTCGCCGACGCGCAGGCGCGTGAGGAAGGTCGAGGCCATCCCCTTGCGGTTCTTGTCGAGGAACTCGACGAGGTTGAAGTGGGAGCCGACGGAGACGATCAGCTCGGCGCCCTTCTCGGCTGCGATCAGCATCGCGATGTCCTGGCTGGTGCCGGGCGCCGGGACGATCTTGTAGTCGAGGCCGAGCGATTCGAGGTAGTTGCGGCCCGGGGCGCGGCCGTCGGCGTAGGCGTGGACGACCAGCTCGGCGCCGGCGCGCAGCGTCGGCTCGGTCGCCGAGTCCATGTCGCCGACGATCATGTCCGGCTTGAAGCCCTCGTCGATGATCGCGTCGGCGCCGCCGTCGACGCCGACGAGCACCGGCTTGACGTCGCGGATGTAGGCACGCAGCGCCTTCAGGTCGCGCTTGTGGTCGACGCCGCGGACGACGATCAGGACCGGGCGGTCGCGGAAGTCGGTGTCGAAGCGCGGCAGCTCCAGCTTGCCGGAGAGCAGGTCGCGCTCCTCGATCATGTACTGGACCGTGTTCGCCGCGAACGCCTCCAGCGCGTCGCCGATCTCGCGGCGGCGCTTGGCGGTGGCGGCCTGGACCTGCTCGGGCTCCTGGCGCTCGCCCTCGGCCATCAGCTCCTCGCGGCGCCACACCTGGCCGCCTCTGAGGACGATCGGGTCGCCGTCCTTGAGCGACTCCATCAGGTCCGAGCCGGGCGCGTCGACGAGCGCGATGCCGGCCTGCGCGACGAGCAGCGGGCCCATGTTCGGGTAGCGGCCGCTCGACGACGGCGAGCAGTTGACGACGCCGGCGATCCCGCAGGCGACGAGGTCCTCGCCGGAGACGCGGTCGAGGTCCTTGTGGTCGATGATCGCGATGTCGCCGGGCCGCAGTCTCTTCACGAGGTGCTTGGTGCGACGACCGATCCGGGCGATGCCGGAGACCTCGGGCGGTGCCGCGTCCGATCTGGACGCGGTGGGACTGAAGACGGCCACGAACGCAACATTCTACGGTGCCGCCACGACGGCGAGCCGGCCGGAAAGCGGAGCAAGACCATATGAGGTGGGTGGATCGTCGTCGCTGACGCGGACGCAGCGAGCGCTGCGGGCGCCAGCCCGTGAGCGAGCGAGGACAAAGTCAGCGGCGGCGAGGCGCCCGCCTCAGGCGGCCTTGAGCAGCTCTCTGGCGTGCTTGCGGGCCGCTCTGTCGGTCTCGTCGGCGCCCATCATGCGGACCAGCTCGCCCAGGACGCCCTGCCTGCCGAGATCGGCGACGGTCGTCGTCGCGGTCTGGCCGGAGCCGTCCTTCTCGATCCGGAAGTGGCGGTCGGCGTGCGCGGCGACCTGCGGCAGGTGGGTGATGCAGAGGACCTGGCGGCCGGCCGCGAGCGCCCGCAGCTGCGAGCCGACGGCGCGGGCGGTGTGGCCGCCGATGCCGGCGTCGATCTCGTCGAAGACGAGCAGGCCGGCGCCGTCCTCGACCGAGGCGTTCGCGACCCCCAGCAGCGCCAGCATCACGCGCGAGGTCTCGCCGCCGGAGGCGACGTCGCGCAGCGGGCCGGGCGGCACGCCGGGATTGGCGGCGATCAGCAGCTCGACGGTGTCGTTGCCGGTCGCGCCGGGCTCGTCGCGCTCGCCGAGAGAGACCTCGAAGCTCGCACCGGCCATCGCCAGCTCGGCGAGCCGCTCGCGGACCGCCTCGCCGAGCGCCGG
>JAEXXR010000595.1 GCA_023405705.1 Actinomycetes bacterium | reverse complement strand
CCGCAGGTCCGGCCGGCAGCAGGTGCGCGGCGGCCGCAGCCGGCCTCCGCGCGCCGCTGCCGTCCCGCTACGGCAGCGCCCGCTGCGCCTGGTTCTGCCAGGCGGCGTTGCCGTTGATCTCCGGCGTCGCGCCGGCGAAGGCGCCACGCGCGAACGCGTCCCCCTCCAGCTGGTACTTCAGCCACGCCGTCAGGTAGCCGAGCGTCGCGCCGCCCGTTCTCTGGATCGTGTTGTGGTCGCCGTCTTTCAGCACGGCGACCGCCGACGGCCCGCCGGCCGCTCTGAAGTAGCCGGTCAGCACGCTCGGGCCGGCGATCAGGATGTCCCAGCGGCCGCCGAGGAACAGCGACGGGCCGGTCAGCGCGGAGACGGCGAACTCGTCGCCTCTGCTGACCCACGTCGTCGCCGGCAGCGCGTAGGTGACCGTCGTCGTGATCAGCCCGGCCGATCTGGTCGTCGCGTTGACCGCTCCGCCGGCTCCCTGCGAGTGCCCGACCGCGGCGACGTGCGCCGTGTCGAGCTTGCCGAAGAAGGGGCTGGCCGGATCGGCGTCGGCGGCGACCAGGTGCTGCGCGCCGGCGAGGATCTCCGTCCCCTTGCCGGTCGTGGAGCTGGTCGAGGCGACCACGGCGTAGCCCCACGAGGCGAGGTGGTTGAGCAGGCCCGGGTAGTCGGCCGGCGCCGCGAGGCTGCCGTTGCCCCACGTGACGATCGGGTGCTCGACGCCGCCGGCGCCGAGGCTCGTCGGGTGGTAGAGCTGGTAGACCGCTCTGCCGCTCGTGTCTCTGACGGTGCTCGTCGAGACCGCCCACGGCCCGGCGGCGGCGTATCTCGCCTCGATCGGCCCGGCCTGCGCGACGCCCGCGCCGCCGAGCAGCAGCGCGCAAAGAAGCGCCGCCAGCAGCGTGAGGGCGCGCGTGCCGCGCCGCACTCCGCCGTCCCCGAGCATTCCTGCGCTCGCGGTCATCACTGCACCTCCGTGCTCGTCGCTCTGAACGTGTCGCCGGCGGTCGCGGAGACCTCCAGCGGGCCGCTCGTGCCGGCCGGCACGACGACCGTCGCGTCACCGTCCTCGTCGGTCTCGGCCGTGACGCCCGCGACCGTCACGACGGCACCGTGGACCGCACGGCGGTCGCCGAAGCTGCCGGCGGCGTAGCCGTCGGGATCGCTGTCGGCCTCGACGTGGGCGGTGACGACGCGTGTCCCGCCGTCGCCGGGCGCGACCGACGCGGTCAGCTCCAGCGGCGCCGATCTCGGCAGTCTGTCGGGGCAGGGGCCGATCGGCGGGATGTCGCCGGCCAGTCTGTAGCCGTCGAGGACCGCCTCGACGCCGCCGCTCGCGTACGGTCTGCCGAGCAGGCGGCCTATCGAGTAGTCGCCTCTCATGTAGCCGTTTCTCTCGCCTCTGATGACGAGGTCGGCGGTGAGGTGGGCCGGCGCCTGCGCCAGCGCCGGGGCGACGATTCTCTCCGTTCCGCTGACGAACGATCTGCCGTCGTCGGAGTATCTGTCGTAGGTGACCGAGTAGGTGCCGGCGACGATCGTGCCGGCGTGCGACAGGAAGGCGCGGCCGGAGTGCAGCCCGTGGACCGTCACGAGCAGCGCGTTGGAGTCGATCGTGCCCTTGTAGTCGCCCGGTCTCCTCGCCCACGCGCCGACGGCCGAGGAGACGACCGGCAGCGGTCTCGTCGCTCTGCGCTTCAGCTGCGCGACGAGCAGGCGGTTGGAGCCGAGGTTGGTCGTGTAGGACATCTCCGTCAGCGCGACCTTCGTGCTGGTCGGGTCCCACGCGCCGCGGCCGGGCACGTTGTTCTGCGGGTGCAGGTCGCCGCCCTCGTAGGGCGCGAGCGGCTGGCCGAGCAGCCTCCCCTCGCCGTCGCCGGAGGCCGGCAGCAGCCACGGCTGCAGGTCGCACTGGAAGCCCTCGTCGTGGCCGACGTAGTAGATCGCCGCGTTGGCGGAGATCGGGTAGTCGACGAACGAGCGCCGCGGCAGCAGCCCGGCCGCGTCGACGCGGTGCATGCCGCGGTCGGAGTGGAGCATCATCAGCTCGCCGTCGGGCGAGTCGCCGCCGTCCTCGTCCCAGTCGGGATGGCCGGTCAGGCGCGTCATCTGGCCGGTCGCGAGGTTCGTCTTGTAGAGGTCCGGGTTGCCCTCGAACCGGCTGGTGACGAACGTGACCGAGGCGCCGCCGTCGGTGAAGCCCTTCAGCTCGTAGAGGGCGCCGCCGTTGGTCCAGCCGACGGGGTTGCTGTCGAGCCCGTTTCTCGGCCCGGGCGGGTTGACCGTCTTGATGTCGGTCGCGCGGTAGCGGTCGCTGTCGCGCACCAGTCTGCCGACCAGCATCGGCCGCGTGTCGAGGCGGCTGGCGGTCCAGCCGAGGTGGACGCCGTCGGGCGCGAGGTGCCAGACGCCGGAGCCGAGCACGAGCGGGTCTATCAGGCCCGGCAGCCCGGTCCCTCTCTCCTCGCTGACGTCGACCCTCAGCAGCTCGCGCGAGTCGCACTGCAGGACGCTCGGCGCGCACTCGAGCACGAAGGCGCGCTCGAAGTCGCCCCACAGCACCCGTCTGCCGTCCGGGAAGACGTCCTTGAACGCCTCCTGCGCGGCCGGGACGATTCTCGGGTCGTTCGGCAGCCCGCAGGTGATGCACTGCAGGTCGCCGCCGTCCTCTCTCACCGTGTAGAGCTGGCCGCCGGAGGAGAACAGCAGATGTCTCCCGTCCTGCGTCCAGATCGGCGTCGAGGCGGCCAAGCCGGCCGGCAGCGGGATCGTCTGCAGGTCGATCGGCAGGAACGGCGGCGGGTCGGCCGCCACGGCCGTGCCCGCGCCCACGCCTGCGGCGAGCGCCGCGATCGCACCGGCGGCCGCTGCGCCGCTTGCGAGCAAACGCTTGCTCCTTCCCTTCATGCCGCCCATCGGTGGTCTCAGACGCACGTTCTCGCCCCTCTCGCGCGCTGCTCGCGCATGAAGGTGAAGTCGCCCGCGATGTCGGACTGCGACATCGGCCCGAGGCCGAGGATCACGTCGGTGAAGGCGAGCGTCGCCTTGCGCATCAGCGGCACGTCGAGCGCCTCGACGCCGAACTGCGGCGAGAAGAGCGTCTTCGGCGCCGCGATCGGCGAGACGGTCGGCAGCAGGTGCTGGACGTACGGCGTCCCCTCGCCGCCGAAGGAGCAGTGGTGCGGCACCGTCGACAGGTCGGCCGCGCTGAGACCCTTCACCATCGCCGTGCGGCGCACGTCGCGGTCGTAGATCGTCGATCTGACGAGCGAGCGCAGCGGGTTGGAGTCGGTCACCGGCAGCAGCAGCAGCTCGTTGAGCGTTCTGTGCGCGACGAGCTGCTTGCCGGGGAGGCCCCCGGAGCGGACGACCGCGTCGTAGCGGCGCGCGCCGAGGTGCTCCAGCACGACGACCGCCGCGACCTTGCCCTCGTCGTACTCTCTGTCGAGGATCGCGGCCAGCTGGCCGGCGCCGCCCTCGCGGACGGTCGGCCCGGTCAGGTGCTGGTAGAGGTGGCCGGTGACGAAGGCGAACTGGATCGTCTTCGGACGGCAGCCGAGCGGCAGCGAGGCGAAGTACCTCGCCTGCGCGAGCATCGACAGCGGGCCGTTGTCCCACACCGGGTTCATGCCGTCGGTGTGCGACTCGACGACGATCTTGCGCTCGTTGCCGCCCTCCAGCGTCGCCAGCAGCGTGCGCGTTCTCGCGGGCGTCCATCTGACGTCGGAGGCGAACGTGCCGGTGGTGGTGCCGCTGGCGATCGCGGCCTTCAGCGACGTGCCCTCGTCGACCCCGACGAAGGCGGCCGGGATGCCGAGCGGCAGGCCCTCGTAGGGCGCGTAGGTGCCGTCGATCTGGTCGCGCGGCAGCTGGCTGACCATCAGCACGCCGGCGGCGCCGGCCGTCTTCGCGGCGGCCGCGTCGATCCCGGCCTGCGCCAGCACCTCGGTCGAGTCGGAGCCGAGCAGGTTGATCGTCAGCGCCGGGTCGTAGACGTTCCAGCCGAGCAGCGGCGGGAAGAACAGCGCGTTGGGCACGTTGTTCCACGGCAGGTCGCGCACGACGATCTTGCCGGCCGCGTTGGCGGCGGTGATCGCCGTCCCGGTCGGGATGTGGACCAGCTGCGCGGCGGCGCCGCCGGCCGGGGTCGCGGCCGAGAACGGCACCGCGCCGGCCAGCGGGACGTTCGCGCCGCCGACGGACAGCGTCGCGCCGCCCGTGTCCCAGCGGTCGATCTCGTAGGTCAGCTCCGACGTTCTGATGCCGGGGATCGCGGAGACCTCGTCCTCGATCCAGTCGATGTACTGGTCGTGCGCGGCGGAGCCGGTCGGCCGCGGGCCGAACGACTCCAGCTGTCTGGCCCAGTCGAGCAGCTGCGCCTCGCTGGCGAAGGCGCTCTGGTCTGCTCTCAGCGAGCAGGTCTCCGCCTGTGCCGAGGCGGTCGCGGGCAGCGCGAGGCCGGCCGCGAGCGCGAGCAGGGGCAAGCCCATGCGACGCATGCGTCCCATCGGGTCCTTCCTCTCTCCTCGGGGGACCGCGTGCCGCGGCCCCCGGGTTTGTGGGCGGGGCTGGGTGGAGCGGTGGAGCTACCGCGCCGCGGCTGCGCCCGGCGGCGCGGCGGCCGCGCGG
>JAEXXR010000575.1 GCA_023405705.1 Actinomycetes bacterium | reverse complement strand
GACCTCGCCGTCGCGCGTCAGCACGCAGCCGAGCGTGCGCAGGTCGCCGAGCTGCGACGGCGCCCGCAGCGTCCCGCCGAGCACGAAGGCGGCGGCGCTGGCGTTGTCGGCGACGACGTCGGGCAGCCGGAACCTGAAGCCGGCGTAGCGCGAGTCGATCACCTCCAGCGCGACGCAGACGCCCTCGGTCGCGGCGAGCACGTCGGTGACCGTCGCCGGCCCGCGCAGCTCGCGGCCGAGCAGGAAGGCGATCTCCGGCTCGACGCGCGAGTGGATCAGCCGCGCGCGCGGGACCGGCTCGCCGAGCGGCAGGTGCATCGCGTCGGTCAGCCAGCCGTACAGCGGCTGGTCGACCTGCATCGTGCGCTGCTTGGCGGCGCTGGTCAGCCCGAGCTTGGCGCCGATCACGCGCGCGCCGCGCGCGACGCGGCCGGCGATCGTCAGCGACTGGACCTCGTAGGCGGCCGCCTCGCTCAGCTCGACCGTGTCGGTGAACGGCGGCAGCGCGGTGCGCTGCGCCTCCGCGCTCGCGATCGCCGCGGCGACCTCGTGGACGTCCGCGCGTCTCATGCCACGACCTCCTTGGAAGAACGAGCGCCCTGCGCGAGATCTTCCGGCGGAATCCGAGGCCCCCGGCCGAGCGATTCCGCCACTTCGATGATCCAGTCCTCCTGCCCGCCGACCGCTCTGCGGCGGCCGCACTCGAGCAGGATCTCCTGCACCGGCACGCCGAACCGCTCGGAGGCGCGCTCGGCGTGCAGCAGGAACGACGAGTAGACGCCGGCGTAGCCGAGCATCAGCGCCGAGCGGTCGGCGATCTGCGGCCGGCGCATCAGCGGGCGCACGACCTCCTCCGCGACGGCGAGCGCCTCGAACAGGTCGATCCCCGTGTCGATCCCGCAGCGCTCGGCAGCCGCGACGAAGGCGCCCGTCGGGGTGTTGCCGGCGCCGGCGCCGAGGCCGCAGGTGCAGGTGTCGACCCAGCGCGCGCCCGCGCGCACCGCGGCGATCGAGTTCGCGACCCCCAGCTCCATGTTCTGGTGGCCGTGGAAGCCGACCGCGACCTCGCCGGGCAGCCGCTCGCGCAGCGCCTCGACCCGCGCGGCGACGCCGTCGGGCACGAGCGCGCCGGCCGAGTCGGTCACGTAGACCGCTCTGGCGCCCGCGTCGGCCATGATCGCCGCCTGCTCGGCCAGCCCCTCGGGGCTGTTCATGTGGGCCATCATCAGGAAGCCGAGCGGCTCGTAGCCCAGCTCGCCGGCGAGCGCGACGTGCTGGGGGGCGATGTCGGCCTCGGTGCAGTGGGTCGCGACGCGCACGACCTCGGCGCCGCGCTCGCGCGCCGCGCGCAGGTCGTCCTTGGTGCCGATGCCGGGCAGCAGCAGCACCGCGATCCGCGCCCGCTCGGCGGCCTCGACGGCGGCCGCGATCAGCGTCAGCTCGTCGGTGCCGGAGCGGCCGTAGGTGAGCGAGGAGCCGCCGAGGCCGTCGCCGTGGGAGACCTCGATCACCGGCACGCCGGCGTCGTCGAGCCCGCCGACGACGGCGCGCACCTGCTCGGCCGTGAACTGGTGGGCGACGGCGTGGCTGCCGTCGCGCAGCGTCGCGTCGCAGACCGTGACGGTCGTCTGGTCGGCGCTCGGGGCGCTCATGCCGCCACCTCCTCCGCCGCCATGCGGCGCGCGAGCTGCTCGCCGACGCGGACGCCCGCGGCGGTCATGATGTCGAGGTTGCCGGCGTAGGCCGGCAGGTAGTCGCCGGCGCTCTCGACCTCGACCGCGATCGTCACCCTGCCGGGGTCGAAGATCGGCTCGGTCCGCAGCCGGTAGCCGGGCACGTACTCGGCGATCCGCGCGCGCATCGCGTGGATCGAGCGCGCGATCGCCGCCTCGTCGGCCTCCGGCGGGATCTCGCAGAAGACGGTGTTGCGCATCACGATCGCCGGCTCGGCCGGGTTGAGGACGATGATCGCCTTGCCGCGCGCGGCGCCGCCGATCTCCTCCAACCCGCGCGCGGTCGTGCGCGTGAACTCGTCGATCGAGGCGCGCGTGCCGGGGCCGGCCGAGCGGCTCGCGATCGCCGACACCATCTCCGCGTAGGAGACCTCGCAGACCGCCGAGACGGCCGCGACCATCGGGATCGTCGCCTGCCCGCCGCAGGTGATCAGGTTGACGTCGGGCGCGTCGAGATGGCGCTCGAGGTTGACGACCGGGACGACGCCGGGGCCGATCTTCGCCGGCGTCAGGTCGATCGACTGCAGGCCGGCCTCGGCCAGCAGCGGCGCGTGGGCGCGGTGGGCGCCGGCCGAGGTCGCGTCGAAGACGATCCGCGCCTTGTCGGGGTTGGCGAGGATGAAGTCGATGCCCTCGGCGCTCGTCTCGATCCCGGCCCTGCGGGCGCGGGCGAGGCCGTCGGAGGCCGGGTCGATGCCGACCATCGCGGCCGGCTCCAGCCACGCGGAGCGGCCGAGCTTCGCGAGCAGGTCGGTGCCGATGTTGCCCGAGCCGAGCACGGCGCAGGGGATGCGGGCGCTCATGCGGCGCCTCCTTCCTCAGACGGGGCGGCGGAGACGGTGACGGCGCCGAGGCCGGAGAAGTCCGCCCGCACGACGTCGCCGGGCGCCAGGTCGACGGCGCGGTGCATCGCGCCGGGCAGGATCAGCTCGCCGGCCTTCAGGCCCTCGCCGAACGCGGCCAGCTTGTTGGCGAGCCAGGCGACGCAGCGAACCGGGTTGCCGAGCACCGCAGCGCCTGCGCCGGTCTCGGCCAGCTCGCCGTTGCGCGTGACGACGACGCCGCCGAGGCGCAGGTCGAGCTGGTCGAGCGGGAGCAGCTTCGTGCCGAGCACGACGCGCCCGGAGGAGGCGTTGTCGGCGATCGTGTCGGCCAGCCTGATCCTCCAGTCGGCGATCCGCGAGTCGATCACCTCCAGCGGCGCGACGGCGGCGCCGATCGCCTCGGCCGCCGTCGCGGAGCTGACGCCGGGGCCGCGCAGGTCCCTGCGCAGCAGGAAGCCGATCTCGGCCTCGACGCGCGGCTGCAGCAGCTCGCCGGTCGCGATCGCGGCGCCGTCCTCCAGCACCATGTCCGCGAACAGCACGCCGAAGTCCGGTTCGTCGACGCCGAGCATCTCCTGCATCGCGCGGGAGGTGAGGCCGACCTTGCGGCCGCGCAGCAGCTCGCCGGCGGCGAGGCGCCGCTCGGTGTTGGCCTGCTGGACGGCGTAGGCGTCGGGGATCGTCAGTGCGGGGTCGGTCTCGGTCAGCGGCGCGCAGGCGACGCCGCTGCGCTCGGCCTCGTGCAGCCGCGCGGCCAGTTCGGTGATGTCGGGAGCGCTCATCGTGAATTCCACATTATCATTATGTGCAATAGCTCAGGCGGACGCGGTCAGCGCCAGCACCGCGTCGCCGATCGCGCGGCCGTGGTGGTCGTAGAAGCGCCAGTCGTCGAACTCGGTCCGCGGGCGGCCGAAGTAGCCGTGCGGCGTGATCCGCTTCGCGTGCTCGTCGCCCTTGCGCCACTCGGCGAGCTGCTCGGGCGACAGCTGGTGCTCGGGCAGCTCGTCGATCACGTCCCAGTCGACCAGCTGCGGCGCGTAGCGCGCGACCAGCGCCGTCTCGGTGCGGCCGCCGTGCGCGCTCAGCCGCGCGCGCCACTCCTCCGGCGGGTCGTAGATCGCCCACTGCGGCTCCTCGCCGCTGAAGCCGAGCCGTCTCGCCGTGCCGCCGTGGTCGAGCCAGCGCACGCCCGTGCGGCCGCGCTCGTGCTGGGCGGCGATCACGTCGGCGATCATCTGGTTGTGCGCGCGGTCGCCGTGGTGGTTGACGACGAGCACCTGCTCGAAGCCGCCCGTCACGAGCGTCTCAAAGATGTCCTCCAGCAGCCCCGCGGCGATCTCCGGCCGCGTCCGGAACGAGCCGGGGAAGGCGCCGGTGACGTGGTTGATGCCCCAGTAGTACGGCGGCGCGACGAGCGCCTCGCCGCCCTGCTCCAGAACCCGCTTCCGCGCCAGTCTGCACAGCAGCTGCGAGCCGATCACGTCGGTCGACAGCGGCAGGTGCGGGCCGTGCTCCTCGACGACGCCGGTCGGCAGCAGCACCGGCACGCCGCGTCTGGCGGCCGCCTCCAGCTGCGGATAGGTCAGCTCGGCGAGCGTGTCCTCGAAGATCGAGTAGGTCATCGGGTTCCTTCGTGTGCAGGGGTCAGCGTGCGGCCGGCGGCGTCGGCCGTCGCCTCCTCGGGGCGGTTGCGGATCGCGCGGTAGACGTGCGCGCGCAGGTGCGCGAACTCGGGCAGCTGCTTCGTCTCGATCTGGTCGCGCGGCCGCGGCAGGTCGACCGTCAGCTCCTCCAGCACGGTCGACGGGCGGCGCGTGAGCACGACGACGCGGTCGGCGAGGTAGACGGCCTCGTCGATGTCGTGCGTGACGAGCACGACCGTCATCCCGTACTCCGCGCGGATCTCCAGCACGAGGTCCTCCAGGTCGGCGCGCGTCTGCGCGTCGACGGAGGCGAACGGCTCGTCCATCAGCAGGATCGCCGGCTGGTAGGCGAGCGCCCGCGCGATCGCGACGCGCTGCTGCATGCCGCCCGACAGCTCCCACGGGAATCTGTCGGCGAAGCGGTCGAGGTCGACCGATCTCAGCGCGCGCTCCATCGCGGCCTGCCGCTCCGCCTTGCTGACGCCCTTGCTCTTGAGCGGCAGCATCACGTTGTCGGCGACGCTCAGCCACGGCATCAGCGAGCGGGCGTAGTCCTGGAAGACGACCGCCATCTCCTCCGGCGGCCCGGTCACCGCGCGGCCGCGCAGCGAGACGCTCCCGCCGGACGGTCTCAGCAGGCCGGACATGCAGCGCAGCAGGGTGGTCTTGCCGCAGCCGGAGGGGCCGACGACGACGACCAGCTCGCCCTCCCCCACGGCGAAGGAGACGCCGCCGATCGCCTCGGTCCCCTCGCCGTCGCGGCCGTAGGCCTTGGCGAGCTTGTCGATCTCGAGCATGGATGGACCTCTCATTCGGTCAGGACGCGAGCGCGCTCGCCTTGGATGCGCGATGCCAGCGCAGGACGCGGCGCTCCGCGAGCGCCAGGACTCCGCTCAGCGCGTAGCCGAGGATCCCGATCAGCAGCGTCCCCGCCCACATCTCGGGCAGGTCGAAGGAGCGCTGCGCCTGCAGGACGAAGTAGCCGACGCCGTTCTCGCTCGCGACCATCTCGCTGATCACGACCATGATCAGCCCGAGCGCGAGGCTCGTCCGCAGGCCGGCGAAGATCTGCGGCATCGCGGCCGGCACGATCACGTGGCGGATGCGGTCGCGGCGCGACAGCCGGTAGCTCTTGACGGTGTCGCGCAGGACCGGGTCGATCGCGGCGACGCCGTCCATCGTCGTCAGCAATATCGGGAAGAGGCAGCCGAACGCGATCAGCGCGATCTTCATCCCCGAGCCGATCCCGACCAGCACGATCCCGAGCGGGATCAGCGCCGGGCCGGGCAGCGCGCGCAGGAACTCGACGATCGGCTCGGCGGCGCGCCACAGCAGCTGCGACTGGCTCAGCAGCACGCCGAGCGGGACGGCGATCAGGATCGCGATCGCGAAGCCGGCGGCGAGCCGCGCCATGCTCGGCACGACGTCGGAGGCGACGTGCGAGAACAGCCACGTCTCGCGGAAGGCCGTGACGATCTCCGACAGCGGCGGGAAGAAGAACGAGGTCGAGTTCGCCGACGCGAGCCACCACGCGGCGATCAGCGCGACCGGGACCGCGACCTCGAGGATCAGGCCCAGGCGCGAACGGAGGGCGCGGGCGATCATGCCGCCACCTCCCGCTGCGAGGGATGCCAGCGCAGCGCGCGCCGCTCGATCCGCCGGAAGAGGACGTTGATCGCGATCCCGACCAGGCCGGTCGTGAGGATCATCGCGTACATCAGCGTCGTCGCCGCGCTCGTGCGGGCGAGGTCGATCGCGTGGCCGAGACCGGGCGCGCCGATCACCAGCTCGCCGGTGACGCACAGCAGCAGCGCGGTCGTCGCCGCGATCCGCAGGCCGGTCGCCGCGTACGGCAGCGTGCTCGGGAGCGTGATCCGCAGCGCCCGCTGGAAGCGGTTCATGCCGAACATGCGCCCGGTGTCGGTCGCGACCGGGTCGACGTCCTGCACGCCGTAGATCACCTGGATCAGCAGCGGCCAGGTCGCGCCGAAGGCGGCGAGGAAGACCTTGCTCGTCAGGCCGGTGCCGTACAGCAGCACGACCAGCGGGATCAGCGCGACCGACGGGATCGGCCGCAGGAACTCGATCACGAACCGCAGCGAGCGGTACAGCAGCGCGCTGGAGCCGAGCAGGACGCCGAGCGGGACCGCGATCGCGACGGCGATCGCGAGCGCCAGCGCCCAGCCCTGGAGCGTCTGCCAGACGTCACCCCAGAAGGCCGAGTTCGACAGCTGGGAGACGAAGGTGTCGAGGATCTCGCTCGACGGGGGCAGCTGCCGCGCGGAGACGATCCCGACGCGCGGCAGCAGCTCGAACAGCGCCAGCACCGCGAGCACGCTCACCACCGGCGGCAGCAGCCGCGCGGGGTCGAGCCGCAGGCGCCGGCGGCCGGCGCGGCGCCGCAGCGCCACGCCGGTCTTGACGGAGGGAGACACGGTGCCGGCCATCGCTCCGCCCTATCTGCCGCCGAGCAGTCTGGAGGCGTCGACCTCGTCGGCGAAGCCGAACTGCTCCATCAGCTCGGCGGTCTTCTCGACGGACGCGACGTTCATGTCGGTCGACCATCTCGGCAGCAGGATCGCGTCGGCGACCGCCTGCTCCATTCTCGCGTAGTCGACGACCGCCGCCCGGGCCGCGTCGGGGTTGGCCTCGGTGTACTCCAGCGATCTGTCCATCGCCGTCTTGAAGCGCTCGACGAGCTCCGGGTTGTCGGCCGCGTACTGCTCGGTCGTGTAGTAGAGGCCGACGGTGCCGCCGGGCGTCGCCTCCCAGATCGGCTTGCTGACGATCTGCGTGACGTCTCTCTGGACGGTCATGAACGGCTCGGCGACGACGACGGCGTCGACGCGGCCGCTCTCCAGCGCGGAGGCCATGTCGGGGCCGGGGACCTCGACGTAGGAGATCTCGCCGTCGAGTCTCGCGCCCTGCGCCTCCAGCGCGCCTCTGATGCCGAGGTCGCTGATGCTTCTGACGGCGTTGACGCCGACCTTGCGCCCGGCGAGGTCGGTCAGTCTTCTGATGTCGCTGCCCTTCTTCGCGAGCACAGCGATGAAGGCGTCTCTCTCGTCGGTCGCCTCCTGGTTGCCGGCGGCGACGGCCTGCAGCGGCAGGCCTCTCGCCGTCGCGGTCAGCAGCGGGATGATCGAGCCGTAGCCGAACTGGTACTGGCCGCTGACGACCGCCGGGACGATCGCGGCGCCGGCGGAGGCCGGCTGCGGCTCGATCGCGAGGCCCTGCTCTCTGAAGAAGCCCTGTCTGATGCCGACGTACAGCGGCGCGATGTCCGAGTTGGGCACGACGCCGACCTTCAGCGTCGTGACGCCGTCCTCCGAGGTCGACGCGCCGCCGCCGCCGGAGCTGCTGCTGCCGCATGCTGCGAGCAGCGCCGCGATCGCGCAGAGCGCGCCCAGCGCGAAGAGCCTGCGCGCGAACCCGCGCAGGGGCCGTCCTTCGATCCGTACCACCACGTTCTCCTTCGTTGTCGTGCCTGACGTCGGGCGCGGCGCGCCCGCTGCGTCGTCTCTCAGCGCGCCGCCGGGGCGGTCGCGAGCGCGGCGAGCCGCGCTCCGGTCAGGGGGGCGAACTTGAAGCCCCGCCCTTCGCATGCCGCGGCGACGATCACGCCGTCGTGCTCCTCCAGCACGAACCGCGGCTCAGGCAGGTTGCCGAACAGGCCGATCTCCAGATGGGGATCGTCCGGGACTGCGGTCGGGAAGCGCTCGCGCACCGGTTGCGCGAGCCGCGCCGCCGACTCCTGGTCGGGCTCCCACGGCGCGTCCGGGTCGACGGTCGGGCCGATCCGCGACTCGCCGATCTTCAGGCCGTGTCCCGGGCTGTGAGCGGAGTAGACCGACGGTCTGCCCTCCTCGAACAGCGGCGGCGGGACGCGGCCGCCCTCCTCGAAGCGGAAGTAGGCGAC
>JAEXXR010000574.1 GCA_023405705.1 Actinomycetes bacterium | reverse complement strand
GCCCGGGGGAGAGCCCGACGGCGCGCAGCGCGGTCTGCAGCGCCGCGACCTGCGCGCTGGCCGCGCGGGCCGGTTGCGGGCCGGGGGTCGTCACGGCGGCGAAGGCCGCGATCAGGACCGTCAGCGTGAGTGCGCGTCGTGCACTCATCTGAGGAGCATTGACACGCTCCTCCGCCGCCGTAACGCGTGCACGGCGCCTTGCAGCACGCCGTTGGAGGCGCTCGGCAGCACCCCCGCGCCAGCTCGCAGGCCGCCGGACGGACCGCGCGCGGACCACGTCCGCTCCACCGAAGGGAAGACGCCCCTCCGACCTCCGGTCGATGTGCGGGAGGGCATCCCCTCCTTACCGTGCGATCAGGCTCGCCCCTCCCTCATCCCCGATCGACCGGAGCAGAACGATCTTGTCCCGCGTGCGCCTCGCGGCGCTTCTCACCACCGCGGCGGCCGCCGCCGCGCTTCCCTCAGCCGCCTCGGCGGCACCCTCGACCTACGCCTTCTCCGACGGCGTCACGACCCCCGCGCCGCTGCTGCTGGAGAGAACGCTGCCGGGTCGTGCCGCGCAGCTCTGCACGGTCAGAAGACAGACCGCGAAGGCGCCGTCGCTGGCCGTCTCGCTGAAGGCGGCCGAGAAGCTCGCGGCGAAGGGCGCCAAGAAGGGCGCCGTGAAGCGGCTGGAGCGCAGCCCGCAGGCGAAGACGGCGCAGAAGGCGACGGCGCTCGCCGCCGCCGCGCTCGGCGCCGGCAGAGACAGCGCCGCGCTCGCCGCGCTGCTGCGCGCGCACAGACTGGCGAGAAAGGACCCGCGGCCGCTCGTCAGCGCCGCGGCCGTGATGACCAACCTCGGCAGACCGCGCGAGGCGCTCGGCCTGCTCGCCGCGGCGCAGAAGCTGAAGCAGCCGAAGAGAACGCCGCTCGCCATCCCTGCGAAGGCGCTGATCGCCAACAACCGCGGCCACGCGCTGCTCGGCCTCGGCCAGTGGGCGGCGGCGGAGAAGGAGCTGGCGAAGGCGGCCGCGCAGGCGCCGCTGCTGTCGGAGGCGAAGCGCAACCTCGCGCACGCGCAGACCTGCCAGGGCAAGTTCGCCGCGGCCGCGAAGTCGCTGCAGAGAGGTGCGCGCCGCCAGGAGCCGAGAGACGGGACGACCGTCAGAACCGAGGACGAGGCCGGCCAACCGCGCGACGAGCAGCTCGCGCCCGACCTCTGGCTCGACCTCTCCAGAGGCGTCGAGCCGTCGCTGCCGGGCTACGACTGGCCCAACGACGAGCGTGACGGCAAGGCCAAGCGCGACTCGCTCGACGCGCTCTACCGCGCCACCCAGCAGCGGGGGATCGCGATCTCCAACCAGCTCGGCGAGGCGACGCGAGCGGCCGGCGCCGAGTCGGCGCCGCTCTCCCCGCTGACGCGCGAGCGGATCAACCAGCTGTGGCGGATCCAGGGCAACAGCGCCAACCACCCCGACATCCTCCCGCTCTACCTCGACCACCTGGCGAAGTCGCGTGCGGTCAGCAAGCTGCACACGACATACGGCAGCGGGCAGGCCGGCCCGACCTGCGGCGGCTTCCAGGAGTGGCGCCAGGCGCAGATCGCCTACGACGACTCGACGCGGACGTTCCTGCGCGCGTACTACAGACGGATGACCGCGATCGCCGCCAATGCGGCGCTGCCGGCTCAGCACGCGGCGCTGATGCTGCGCGCGAAGTCGTCGGTCGCGACCTTCATGAGCAGCGTGCTGCAGATGGGGTCCGCGCTCGCCTACAACGGCTGGGTCTGCGCCAGAGACGAGGTCTCGCCGATCAGCGCGGGCGAGGACACGACGCAGACGCCGGACGCGCTCTCCTGCCCCTCGGGCCTCGCGGGCAAGGCGTTCAAGGGCAAGCTGACGAGCGCGCTCAGCATCTCGGTCGAGTGCGAGAAGATTGGCGTCGAGGCCGACGCCGGCGGCGTGCTCGGCGTCTTCGGCCAGGTCACGCACAACGGCCCGAGAGGGGAGACGACGATCTTCATCGGTCCGCGCGTGAAGCTGAGAACCCCGGGGCCGCTCGGTCCGGGCGCGACCTACAAGGACGGCATCTACGTCACCTTCGGCCGGGACGGCAGCGTGTCGGACTGGGGCGCCCGCGTCGAGGCGAGCGTCAACTTCGCCGCCGGCGACGGCTCGGCGCAGATCAAGCTCGACACGATGGACTTCTCGATGGTCGGCGTGACGCCGCTGAGCGGCTTCACCGGGACGTAGGGCGTCCGATCGGCCGGCGGCGGCTCGCTGCTGCCGCCGGCTGGCCTCCGTCGTCCGCGTCAGCCGGTCGCCGGCAGCGACCAGTCGAGCGTCAGCAGGCCGTGCTCGACGCGGCCCTCCCCGCGCAGCCCCGTCAGCTCGCCGGTCCCCGATCCCGGGACGACCCAGGCGAACTGGCGGGGCTGCTCGCCTTCGGCGCCCATCGCGCCGTGCTGGAGCACGAAGCTGCCGCGGCGGCCGGCGAGCGTCCCGGCGATCCGCTCGGTCGCCAGGTAGCCCTCCTGCCCGCAGGTCTGCACCTCGCCGGCCGACGTCCCCTCCAGCAGCCCGCTCCAGCGCTTCGCCATCCGCACGCGCGCCGTCGGCGGTCCGTCGGCCGCGCGGTCGTACAGCGCGTCCTCCGCGCCGTAGCCGCTCTCCTCCCACCGCGTGATCTCGAATCTCAGCTCGTCGCTCATGGCTCGCGACGGTACGGCGGCGGCGCCGGGCGGTCTTGGAAGAACGCGCCAGCGCACGAGCCGGTCCGCCGACCGTCAGCCGGCCCGCCCGCCCCCGCCCCCGCCCCCCCCCCCAAGGGACCCCGGCCGA
>JAEXXR010000566.1 GCA_023405705.1 Actinomycetes bacterium | reverse complement strand
ACCCGGGGGAGCGGGGCGGGCGCGACGAGCGTCCGCCCCGCCTACCTCCACGGGGCCTCCGAGGAGCCGCTGATCGGCGACACGATCGGCGAGAACCTGCGGCGCACCGCGGCGCAGCGGCCCGATGCGGAGGCGCTGGTCGTCCGCCACCAGGCGATCCGCTGGAGCTGGGCGGAGTTCGACGGCGAGGTCGACCGCGCCGCGCGGGCGCTGATCGCGGCCGGGCTGGAGCGCGGCGACCGACTCGGGCTGTGGAGCCCGAACCGCGCCGAGTGGACGGTCCTGCAGTACGCGACCGCCCGCGCCGGCGTGATCCTCGTCAACCTCAACCCGGCCTACCGCGACGAGGAGCTGAAGTACGCGCTGCGCCACTCCGGCTGCCGGATGCTGGTCGCGGCGCGCGCCTTCCGCGGCACCTCCTACGAGGAGACGATCGAGCGCGTCGCGCCGGGCCTTCCGGCGCTGGAGCGGGTCGTGCTGCTCGACACGCCCGGCTGGGAGGAGCTGCTCGCCGGCGCGACGCGCGTGACGGGGGAGGAGCTGGCGGCCCGCGAGGCGCAGCTCTCCTGCGACGACGCGGTCAACGTCCAGTACACGAGCGGCACGACCGGGGCGCCGAAGGGCGCGACGCTCAGCCACCACAACATCCTCAACAACGGCCGCTTCGTCGGCCGCGGCCTGAACCTCGGGCCCGGCGACCGGCTCTGCATCCCGGTGCCGTTCTACCACTGCTTCGGGATGGTGATGGGCAACCTCGCCTGCACCGCGCACGGCGCGACGATGGTCGTGCCCGGCGAGGCGTTCGACGCCGGCGCGACGCTCGCCGCGGTCGCGCAGGAGCGCTGCACGGCGCTCCACGGCGTCCCGACGATGTTCATCGCGATGCTCGACCACCCCGAGTTCGAGACGTTCGACCTCTCCTCGCTGCGGACCGGGATCATGGCCGGCTCGCCGTGCCCGGTCGAGACGATGCGCGCCGTCATCGACCGCATGCACATGCACGAGGTGACGATCGCCTACGGGATGACCGAGACCTCGCCGGTGTCGACGCAGACGCGCGCGAGCGACGAGCTGGAGCGGCGCGTCGGCACGGTCGGCACCGTCCACCCGCACGTCGAGCTGAAGGTCGTCGACCCGGAGACGGGACGGACCGTCGCGCGCGGCGAGACCGGCGAGCTGTGCACGCGCGGCTACGGCGTGATGCTCGGATACTGGGACGACCCGGAGCGCACGCGCGAGGCGGTCGACGCCGCCGGCTGGATGCACACCGGCGACCTCGGCGCGATCGACGACGCCGGCTACGTGACGATCGAGGGCCGCATCAAGGACATGGTCATCCGCGGCGGCGAGAACGTCTACCCGCGCGAGGTGGAGGAGTTCGTCCACACGCTGCCGGGCGTCGCCGACGTGCAGGTGATCGGGGTGCCCGACCCGCGCTACGGCGAGGAGCTGATGGCGTGGGTCAGGCTGCGACGCGGAGCGCAGACCGACGCGGAGGCTCTGCGGGAGGCCTGCCGCGGCCGCATCGCCCATTTCAAGATCCCGCGTTACTGGAGAGTCGTGGAGGAGTACCCGATGACCGTCACCGGCAAGGTGCAGAAGTTCCGCATGCGCGAGCAGGCGGTGGAGGAGCTGGGGCTGAGATGAGGATCCTCGTGATCGGAGCCGGCGGCGTCGGCGCGGCGGTCGCCGCGATCGCCCGCCGGCGGCAGTTCTTCGAGCGGCTCGTGCTCGCCGACCTCGACGGCGCGCGGGCGCAGGCGGCGCTCGACCGCGTCGGCCGGCCCGAGCGGATGGAGGCGCGCGCGCTCGACGCCTCCGACCGGGCGGCGATCGTCGCGCTCGTCCGCGAGACCGGCGCCGACGTGATCCTCAACGCCTGCGACCCGCGCCTCAACCCGCCGATCTTCGCGGCGGCGTTCGAGGCCGGCGTCACCTACCTCGACATGGCGATGACGCTGTCGGAGCCGCATCCGGAGCGGCCCTACGAGCTGCCCGGGCGGCTGCTCGGCGACGACCAGTTCGCCGCCTCCGCGCAGTGGGAGGAGGCGGGGCTGCTGGCGCTCTGCGGGATCGGCGTCGAGCCGGGCTTCTCCGATGTGGCGGCCAGATACGCGCAGGACGAGCTGTTCTCCGCGATCGACGAGCTGGCCGTCCGCGACGGCGCCGACCTCGAGGTCGAGGGGATGGGCTTCGCCCCGACCTTCTCGATCTGGACGACGATCGAGGAGTGCCTCAACCCGCCGCTGATCTGGGAGCGCGACCGCGGCTTCTTCACGACCGCGCCGTTCTCGGAGCCGGAGCTGTTCGCCTTCCCGGAGGGGATCGGCCCGATCGAGTGCGTCAACGTCGAGCACGAGGAGGTCGTGCTGATGCCGCGCTGGGTCGACTGCCGGCGCGTGACGTTCAAGTACGGCCTCGGCGAGGAGTTCGTCGACGTCCTCAAGACGCTGCACAAGCTCGGGCTCGACTCGGCGCAGAAGCTGCGCGTCGGCGGCGTCGAGGGGGCGCCGCGCGACGTCGTGGCGGCGGCGCTGCCCGACCCGGCGACGCTCGGCGACCGCATGCGCGGCCGCACCTGCGCCGGCACGCTCGTGACCGGCACCGGCAAGGACGGCAGACCGCGCGCGACCTACCTCTACCACCTCGTCGACAACGAGCGGACGATGCGCGAAGACGGCTCCCAGGCGGTCGTCTGGCAGACGGCGATCAACCCGGTCGTCGCGCTGGAGCTGATCGCCGAGGGCGTCTGGAGGGGCGCCGGCGTGCTCGGCCCCGAGGCGCTCCCGCCGCGCCCGTTCCTCGACCTGCTCGCCGACTACGGCGCCCCGCACGGCCAGCAGGAG
>JAEXXR010000550.1 GCA_023405705.1 Actinomycetes bacterium | reverse complement strand
GCCGCGGATGTCCGGCGCGACGTCGGTGCCGGCGATCCGGCAGATGCGGTCGACGACGTCGCGGACGGCGTGCGGCTCGCCGCCGCCGGCGTTGAACGCCTCGCCGCGGGCGCGCGCCGCACCCGCGGCGGCCGCGGCGTCTGCGTCGAGCGCGTCGGCGAGCAGCAGGTAGGCGGAGACGGCGTCCTCGACGTAGAGGAAGTCGCGCTCGGGCGTGCCGTCGGAGCGGATCACGGGCGCACGGCCGGCGAGCGCAGCGGCGACGGCCTCGGGGATCAGCCGCGAGCGGTTGAGGTCGCCGCCGCCGTAGAGGTTCGCGAAGCGCGTGACGGCGACCGGCAGGCCGTAGGTGTGCCAGTAGGAGCGCGCGATCAGGTCGGTCGCGGCCTTGCTGACGTCGTACGGGAAGCGCGGCTCCAGCGGGTGCTCCTCGCGGTAGGGCAGCGTCGCGCTGGCGCCGTAGGCCTTGTCGGAGGCGGCGACGACGACGCGCTCGGCGCCGTGCAGCCGGCAGGCGTCCAGCAGCAGCCAGGTGCCGCGCACGTTCGTCTCGAAGGTCGCCAGCGGCGAGCGGTTGGCGGTGCCGACGATCGTCTGCGCGGCGAGGTGGAAGACCGTGTCGACCTCGTACTCGCCGAGCGCCCGCGCGGCGAGGCCCGGGTCGGTCAGGTCGCCGTGGACGACGTCGATGCGCCGCTCCGTCTCGCCGAGCAGCAGCGCGCTGCGCGGCGTGCGGTCGCGCTGCAGCACGACGACGCGGTCCCCGCGCGCCACGAGCGCGCGCACGAGCCAGGCGCCGAGCAGCCCGTAGGCGCCCGTGACGAAGACCGACCGCGGCATCAGCTCGCGCCCGCCGAGGCGGCGACCGACCGTGCGGACGAGCCGCCGGGGGAGTCGTCGCCCGCGATCCGAGCCGCCAGGCGAGGATCGCGCATCCAGGGGGCGCGGCCCTGCGCCCACAGGTCGTTCAGCAGCACCGCGTCCTTGTACGTGTCCATGCAGTCCCAGAACCCCTCGTGGCGGAAGGCGTGCAGCTCGCCGGCGGCCGCCAGCCGCTCCAGCGGCTCGCGCTCCAGCACGCTGTCGTCGTCGAGCACGGCGGCGACGCCCGGCTCGAAGCAGAAGAAGCCGCCGTTGACCCAGTGCTCGGAGCGCGGCTTCTCGCGGAAGCCGGTGACGCGGTCGTCGGCGCCCAGCTCGGCGACGCCGAACTGCAGCTCGGGGCGCACGACCGTCATCGTCGCGAGGCCCCCGTGGGCGGCGTGGGCGGCGAGCAGCGCGCGCAGGTCGACGTCGGCGACGCCGTCGGCGTAGGTCGCGCAGAACATCCGTCCAGGCACGTTGCCGCTCTCCAGCGCCCGCAGCACCCGTCCGCCGGTCGGCGTGTCGAGGCCGGTGTCGAGGCAGTCGACGACGACGCCCTCCGGCCACGGCTGCTCGGCGGCGAACCGCTCGATCAGCTCGCCCTTGTATCCGGTGCACAGCGTGAACCTGCGGAAGCCGGCGGCGCGGTACAGCTCGACCACGTGCCATACGATCGGACGGCCGCCGATCTCGACGAGCGGCTTCGGAATCGACTGCGTTCTCTCCTGCAGGCGCGTGCCGCGGCCGCCGCAGAGGATCACCACGCTCAGCTCGCCCGGCTCCATGGGGCGCGGATCATGGCAGAGCGACGCTCCCCCCGCGCCCAATACGATGGAAGGCGATCATGCGCGAAGTCTCCCCCCACATCTTCAAGGCGTACGACATCCGCGGGCTCTACGAGCAGGACATCGACGGCGACGTCGCCGAGCTCATCGGACGCGCGTTCGCCCACGTCCTCGCCGACCTCAGCGGCAAGAAGGTCACGTCGCTCTCGGTGGCGCTCGGACGCGACATGCGGCTCAGCGCGCCGGAGCTCGCGGCGCGCTACCGCGACGGCCTCGTCAACGAGGGCGTCACCGTGCTCAACGCCGGCCAGGTCGGCACCGAGATGCTCTACTGGCTCGTCGGCTCCCGCGACCTCGACGGCGGCCTGATGTGCACGGCCTCGCACAACCCGAAGGCGTACACGGGCGCGAAGCTGGTCCGCAAGGGGGCGCTCGCGCTCTCCGGCGACAGCGGCATCCAGGACATCCGCCGGCTGATCGAGACGGGCATCCCCGACTCGCTCGGCGGCGGCCGCTGCGAGTCGATCAACGTCTACGAGGACTTCCAGAGAGCGGCGCTGGAGTTCGTCGACCCCGCTCAGATCAAGCCGCTGAAGGTCGTCGTCGACGGCGGCAACGGCATGGCCGGCCCGATGGTCGGCCCGCTGCTGGAGCAGCTCGGCCTCGACCTCGTGACCGCCTACTGGAAGCCCGACGGGAACTTCCCCGACCACGAGCCGAACCCGCTGCTGCCCGAGAACCGCGAGTTCATCATGGGCAAGGTCGTCGAGGAGAGAGCCGACCTCGGGATCGCGTGGGACGGCGACGCCGACCGCTGCTTCTTCATCGACGACAGCGGCCGCTTCGTCGACGGCGACTTCCTCACCGCGCTGCTCGCCGAGTCGCTGCTCGACAAGCACCCGGGTGCGACGATCCTCTACGACGTGCGCGCCAGCCGCGCCGTCCGCGACGTCGTCCGCGCCAGGCACGGGACGGCGCTGATGAACCGCGTCGGCCACGCCTTCTTCAAGACGCGGATGCGCGAGACGGCCGCGATATTCGGCGGCGAGGTCTCCGGCCACTACTACTTCCAGGAGTTCTACTGCGCCGACTCGGGCACGATCCCGGCGCTGCTGATCCTGGAGCTGCTGTCGCAGAGCGGCAGAAGACTGAGCGAGCTGATCGACGGCTTCCGCGACAGGTACTTCATCTCCGGCGAGATCAACAGCGAGGTCGCCGACGCCGAGGCGACGATGAAAGCGATCGAGCGGCGCTGGTCCGACGGCCGCATCCAGCACCTCGACGGCCTCTCGGTCGACTACGACGACTGGCACTTCAACGTGCGCGCGTCGAACACCGAGCCGCTGCTGCGCCTCAACCTCGAGTCGCTCGTCTCCCGGGAGGACATGGAGGCGCGTCGCGACGAGGTGCTGGCGCTGATCCGCGGCTGAGCATGGCCGCCGAGCTCTCACCGGAGCAGGCGCGCGCCGAGGCGGCGCGCGCCGGCATCCACGTCCTGCCGGTCTCGACCCCGTTCCTCGTCGGGAGGGTCAACCTCTACCTGGTCGAGGACGACCCGCTGACGCTGATCGACTGCGGGCCGAACTCCGGCAAGGCGCTCGACGAGCTGGAGCGGGCGCTGGAGCAGCACGGCCGCCGCGTCGAGGAGCTCGAGCTGATCGTGCTGACCCACCAGCACATCGACCACATCGGCCTGGTCGACGTGCTCGCGCGCCGCTCAGGCGCGGAGGTCGCGGCGCTCGACCGCCTCGGCCCCTACCTCGGCGACTTCGCGGCGGCGGCCGAGCAGGACGACGAGTTCGCCGTCGCGCTGATGCAGCGCCACGGGATCCCGGAGGAGGTCTCGCACGCGCTGCGCGCCGTCTCCTCGGCCTTCCGCGGCTGGGGCAGCGGCGCGGAGGTCACCCGCCCGCTCGCCGACGGCGCGCGGCTGCAGCTGCGCGACCGCACGCTGGAGGTGCTCCACCGCCCCGGCCACAGCCCGTCGGACACGCTCTTCTGGGACGCGCAGCGCGAACTGCTGCTGGGCGGCGACCACCTGATCAAGCACATCTCCTCCAACCCGCTCGTCGCGCGTCCGCTGCCGCTGCCGGGCGAGCCGGTCAAGAGCCCCGTCGAGGCGGCCGCCGACCGGCCGCAGGCGCTGCGCACCTACCAGGCGTCGCTCGCGCAGACGCGCGAGCTGCCGGCGCGGATCGTCCTCTCCGGCCACGGCGACCCGGTGACCGACCACGTCGCGCTGATCGACGAGCGCACGGGCATGACCGGCCGGCGCGCCCAGAAGATCCACAGGCTGCTGCAGGAGCGGCCGCTGACGGCGTACGAGCTGGCGCAGCGGATGTGGGGCAACGTCGCCGTGACGCAGGCCTTCCTGACGATCTCCGAGGTGCTCGGCCACCTCGACCTGCTGTGCGACGACGGCCGCGTGCGCGAGACCGTCGCGGACGGCGTCGCACGGTTCGAGGCGCTGACGGCGCCGTAGGTTCCCGGACCGGCGCAGAGACCAGTTATGAGCGGTAGCGTCACGAACGTGATCGCGGACTCCCCCGACGCGACGCAGCTCTCCGTCCCCGCGTGCGCGTGGTGCGACGCGCCGCTCGCGCACGCCGACGCCGGCCTCGCCGCCGGCGTGCAGCGCTGCCCGGACTGCGGCACGCGCACCGAGGAGTGGCCGAGCGACGCGGAGCTGGCGGCGCTGCTGGCGCAGGGACCGTCGGGTCTGTCTGCCGCACGCCGCTGCTC
>JAEXXR010000534.1 GCA_023405705.1 Actinomycetes bacterium | reverse complement strand
GATCGCAAGCGCGGCGGTCGCGACGCAGACGACGGCGCCGGCGAGGAAGGCGATCGTGTAGCCCTGCTCCTCGGGAAACGGCACGCCGGCGGGATGGTGCGCGGCGAGGAAGGCGACGCCGACGGCGCTGCCGAGCGAGCCGCCGACCGAGCGCAGCACCTGGTTGAGGCTGGTCGCCGAGCCGGTCCGCTCGGGCGGCACGCTCGCGACGATCAGCGCCGGCATCGCGGCGAAGGAGCAGCCGACGCCGACGCCGAGCAGCGCGGTCGCGATCGCGACGTCGACCAGGTGACCGTGCGCGAAGGCCAGCCACAGCAGCGTCGCGGCGACGATCAGCGCGCCGACCGGCAGCACGACGCGGATCCCGTACCTGCCGATCACGCGCCGCGTGATCGGCTGCGAGACGAGGCTGCCGAGCGACAGCGGCAACAGCATCAGGCCGGTCGTGACGAGCGTCGCGCCGAAGCCGTAGCCGGCCGACTCCGGCGTCTGCATCAGGCGGTTGACGAGCGACATCGCGATGTACATCCCCATCGCGAGCAGCAGCGCTGCGAGGTTGGCGCCGAGGATCGAGCGCTGCGAGACGAGCCGCAGGTCGACGAGCGGCTCGTCGGTCCCCAGCTCGACGCGCGCCCACGCGGCCAGCAGCGCGGCGGCCGCGGCGAACAGCGCCAGCACCGCCGCCGACCCCCAGCCGAGCGGCTCGCCCTGGCTGATCGCCAGCAGCAGCGCGGTCAGGCCGCCGGCGAGCAGCAGCGCGCCGGGGACGTCGAGCGCTATCGGCTTCGCCGGGCCGGTCGTGCGCGGCACGGCGAGCCAGACCGACAGCGTCGAGCCGGCGGCGAAGAGCGCGCCGAACCAGAAGGCGGCGTGGAAGTCGAGCGTCTGCGCGATCAGGCCGGTGACGGGGAAGCCGAGGCCGGCGCCGACGGCGACGGTGATCGACAGCGTCGCGATCCCGGAGCGCTGGCGCTCCCCGTGCGTGTGCTCGCGCACGAGCGCGATCGCCAGCGGGACCGTGCCGTAGCCGATCCCCTGCAGCGCGCGGCCGAGCAGCAGCTGCGGGAAGGCCTGCGAGGTCGCGGCGACGATCGAGCCGACCAGCGTCGAGGCGAGCGTGAAGAGCAGGACCTTGCGCCGCTGCGGCCCGTCGCCGAGGCGGCCGAGGACCGGCGTCGCGACCGCGCCGACCAGCAGCGTGATCGTGAGCATCCACTGCGCCGTGTCGAGCGAGACGCCCTGCTCCTGCGCGATCGTCGGGATCAGCGGCGTGCCGAGCGTCGACATCACCGAGACGGTCAGCCCGGCGAAGACGAGCGCCGCCACCATCCTGCGCTGGCCTTTGTCATCAAGCGAAGACATCGCCTGATGACGGTAGCACGGCGGGAAGGCTGCGAGCAGGGCGCGGGCCGAGCGGCACGCACGGTGGGCGGCCGCGGCGGGGCGTGAGCCGAGCGGACCGCGCGAGCAAACCGCCCCCACGCGCCGACATGCCAGCCCGCGTGCTCGACCTCGCACCCGCGGGTAGCTGAAGGGCCATGGAGAGCGGCGACTTCGCACGGATGCCGATCGCGGGGGTGTGGCGGCCGGGCGGCGCGGGCGAGACGCGCGCCGACGTCGACCCGTTCACGGGCGCGACGCTGGTCGAGATCCCGCTGGCCGACCGGCGCGACCTCGACGCCGCCTACTCTGCCGCCGCCGTCGCGCAGCCGGAGTGGGCCGAGGCGCTGCCGCGCGAGCGCGCCGAGGTGATGGCGAGAGCGGCGCGGCTGCTGGAGGAGCGCAGGGGCGAGGTCGTCGAGTGGCTGATCCGCGAGTCCGGCTCGACGCGCCTGAAGGCGATGCTGGAGCACGAGGCCGCGCTCGGCGTGCTGCGCGAGGCGGCGACGCTGCCCCACCTCGTCGAGGGGCGGATCCTGCCGGCCGACGTGCCCGGCAAGGAGAGCCGCGTCTACAAGCGGCCGGTCGGCGTCGTCGGCGTGATCAGCCCGTGGAACTGGCCGTTGCAGCTGTCGATCCGCTCGGTCGCGCCGGCGCTCGCGGTCGGCAACGCGGTCGTGTTGAAGCCGGCCAGCGACACGCCCGTCACGGGCGGCCTGCTGCTGGCGCGGATCCTCCACGACGCCGGCCTGCCGCCGGCGCTGCTGTCGGTGCTCGTCGGCGCGGGCAGCGAGCTGGGCGACGCGCTCGTGACGCATCCGATCCCGCGCGTGATCTCCTTCACCGGCTCGACCCCGGTCGGCCGCGGGATCGCACGGCTGGCGGCGGACGCGCCGATCATCAAGCGCGTCGAGCTGGAGCTGGGCGGCAACAGCCCGCTCGTCGTGCTCGACGACGCCGAGCTGGAGGTCGCGGTCGACGCGGCCGTCTTCGGCAGCTTCCTGCACCAGGGCCAGATCTGCATGATCGCCAACCGCGTGATCGTCCACGACGACCTCTACGACGCCTTCGCGGAGCGGTTCGTCGAGGCCGTCCGCGCGCTGCCGGTCGGCGACCCGTCCGACCCGCGGACGGCGATCGGCCCGCTGATCAACCGCTCCCAGCTGGAGCGGCTGACCGGGCGGATCGCGCAGGCGCGCAACGGCGACGGCGCCCGCGAGCTGCTCGGCGGCGAGCCCGACGGCCTGCTGCTGCCGCCGCACGTCTTCGGCGACGTCGACAACCGCTGCGCGATCGCGCGCGAGGAGCTGTTCGGCCCGGTCGCGCCGCTGATCCGCGCGCGCGACGAGGAGGCGGCGCTGGCGATCGCCAACGACACCGAGCACGGCCTCTCCGGCTCCGTCTTCACCGCCGACGCCGCCCGGGGCGTGCGCTTCGCGCGCAGGCTGGAGAGCGGCATGGCCCACGTCAACGACCAGCCCGTCAACGACCTCCCGTTCAACCCCTTCGGCGGCGAGAAGAACTCCGGCATCGGCCGCTTCAACGGCCGCTGGGCGATCGACGCCTTCACCACCGACCAGTGGGTGACCGTCCAGCACCGCCCGCGTCCCTACCCGCGCGCCGCCGCCGACCTCGCCTGAGCTGACGCCCGCCGACCGCGCGGCCGCGAAGCGATTCTCACCTCTGCCTTAAGTCGTTCGGAGAGACTGCCTCTCGTCAGATGAGCACGACCGAGCCGACCCGCATCCCGACCGCGCCTCCGCGCGCGCCGGCTCCGCAGCGGCCGCGGCGACGGGCGGCGGCCGCCTTCGCGCTGCTCGTCGTGCTCGTCGCCGTCGGCCTCGCGGCGTGGGAGCTGCTGGACGAGCCCGCGGAGGATCCCGGCCCTCCGCAGGTGAAGTCGTTCCACTCGCGGCCCGACCTCGACCCCGACGCCCTCACCGTCCCGACGGCGGCGACCGGCGTCGCCCCCGGCTTCGTCTTCCTCGCCGTCAAGCGCGGGCCGGGCCAGGACGGGCCGATGATCGTCGACAACCGCGGCCGGCCCGTCTGGTTCAGACCGGTCGGCGGCGACAAGACGGCGACGGCCGTGCAGGTGCAGCGCTACCGAGGCAGACCGGTGCTCGTCTGGTGGGAGGGCAACACCCACATCGGCCACGGCCACGGCGAGTACGTCGTGATGGACACGCGCTACCGCGAGGTCGCGCGGATCCGCTCGGTCGGCACGCTGCTGCCCGACCACCACGAGATCCAGCTGACCGACCGCGGCACCGCGCTGATGCCGGTCTACGTCGAGAGAAGCGCCGACCTGCGCGGCGTCGGCCAGGGCCGCGACGGCACGATCGTCGAGTCGCGCATCCAGGAGGTCGACGTCGCGACCGGCAGGCTGCTGTGGGAGTGGAGAAGCGCCGACCACCTGCCGGTGACCGAGGGGATGACCGGCCCGAAGGCCGACAAGCCGCACGACTACTTCCACGTCAACTCGATCGAGGAGACGCCGGACGGCGACGTGATCGTCAGCGCCCGCAACATGCACGCCGTCTACAAGATCGACCGTCCCAGCGGCAGGGTGCTCTGGACGCTCGGCGGCAAGGCGAGCGACTTCGCGATGGGGCCCGGGACGAGATTCGCCTTCCAGCACGACGCGCGCCTCCAGCCCGACGGGACGCTGACGCTGTTCGACAACCAGGCGACGCCGGCGAAGGCCGAGGAGTCGCGCGCGATCCAGCTGCGGCTCGACACGAGATCGATGCGCGCCTCGCTCGTGCGCGAGTGGAGACATCCCGACGGCCTGCTCGCGGGCGCCGAGTGCAACATCCAGGTGCTGCCGAACGGCAACGTGCTGATCAGCTGGGGTCCGGAGGAGCGCGTCTCGGAGTTCTCGCGCGACGGCAGGCTGCTGTTCGACCTCGCGCTGCCCGAGGGCGCCGACACCTACCAGGCGTTCCGCCACCCCTGGCGCGGGCGGCCGCTCGCGAAGCCGGCCGTCGCCGCCCACCGCCGCGCCTCCGGCAGAGCGATCGTGTGGGCGAGCTGGAACGGCGCGACCCACGTGCGCCGCTGGCGCGTGCTGGCCGGCGAGCGCCGCGGCGAGCTGAGACCGATCGGCAGGCCGGTCCGCCGCACCGGCTTCGAGACGGCGCTGAGAG
>JAEXXR010000497.1 GCA_023405705.1 Actinomycetes bacterium | reverse complement strand
CACCTCGGCAGGTCGGGCTCGGCTCCGGGGCGGACGAGGCCCGACTCGTACGCCAGCACGACCGCTCTCGTGCGGCTCGACAGCTCCAGCTTCGCCAGCATCCGCGTCACGTGCGTCTTGACGGTCGCCTCGCTGAGATGGAGCGTGCCGGCGATCTCGCCGTTGGAGTGGCCGGCGGCGACGAGCAGCAGCACCTCGTGCTCGCGGTCGGTCAGCGTCGAGATCCGCTGCGCGATCGTCGGCGCCGGCGTCGGGCGGGAGACGTAGTGGGCGACCAGCCGGCGCGTCACGACCGGCGACAGCAGCGCGTCGCCGCGCGCGACGGTGCGGACCGCGTCGGCGAGCCGCTCGGGGTCGGTGTCCTTGAGGATGAAGCCGTCGGCGCCGGCGCGCAGGGCGGCGTAGACGTGCTCGTCGAGGTCGAAGGTGGTGACGACGAGCACGCGCGTCGGCAGGCCCGCGGCGACGATCTGCTCGGTCGCCGCGATCCCGTCGAGGCCCGGCATCCGCACGTCCATCAGCACGACGTCGGGGCGCTTCAGCCGCACCAGCTCGACCGCGTCGCGACCGGAGGAGGCCTCGCCGACGACCTCGATGTCGCCCTCGACCTCGAGCATCGAGCGCAGGCCGCCGCGGATCAGCGCCTCGTCGTCGGCGAGCGCGACGCGGATCACTGCGACGTCGTCAGGCGGGGGCACATCTGCACTGGACGCTACGACAGTCGGGATAGCGGCGCCTCTGTCGTTCGACAGAGGCGCCTCCTGACTTTCGGCCTTTGCGCCGCGCGTGCCCGCGGCAAGTCGCCGCCGCAGCATCTCGGCTCAGCGCAGCGTCGCGGTCAGCTTCCCGCCGCGCGAGGTCGTGAGGACGAGCTTGACCGACTTCTGGCCGCGCAGCGCCCGCACCGCCCGTCTGGAGAAGCGGATGCGGACGACCGCCTCGCCCTTGGCGGACGCTCTCGCGCTGCCGCTCGCGACGCGGACCGCCTTGCGGCCCAGTCTCAGGCGGGTCGCGGTCTTGCGGTCGACGGTGGCGCTGACCGTGACGCGCTTGCGCGCGCCGGCATCGCGGACTCGGACGCGGAAGCCGCTGCGCAGCGCCGCCTTCAGCCGCGTGCCGCCGAGGAGCCGGACGGTCGCCTTGCCGCCGCCGTTCTCGACCTCTCTGCCAGGACCTCTCGGGTTCTCGCCCGGGCCGGGACCCGGGCCGGGGCCCGGACCGGGGCCGGGGCCGGGGCCGGGCTGTCTCGCCGGCGGGTTGACCGGCGCCGGGCCCCAGTCGGGCTCGGCCGCGCCCGGGACCAGCACCCTGCTGGAGTAGCCGCCGCAGCCGGCGCCGTCGGTCGGGACGTTGAAGGCGACGTGCAGGCCCTCGGGGTGGGCGAAGGCGAGGCCGGTGCCGTCCGGCGACCATGTCGGGTTGTGCAGGCCGCGGACCGGGCCGGTGATGCAGACCGCCTCCGGGTTGGCGACCGGCGGCTCGCCGGTGCGGACGTCGGTCGCGGTGTTCATCCAGATGATGCGGCGGATCGAGCCCGGCCACTCGCCGTCGTAGCCGTGGACGGCGGCGACGCGGCGGCCGTCGCGCGAGACGGTCGCCTCGCCCATGTCGCTGGAGTCGCCGAAGTAGTCGCGGTCGTCGAACCAGTGCACCGGCTGCGAGCCGGGGGCGATGTCGATCGTGTTGACGTGGTAGTTGTAGCCGCCGGTCACGAGCAGGCGCGCGTTGCCGATCCAGCGCGGGTTGACGAAGACCGACTGCGAGAAGCTGGCGGAGGTCTCGGGTCTGCCGGCGACCATCACGCCGGTCGCGCCGCGCGCGCCGCACTCCCACACGATCGGGCAGGAGACGGAGGCGATCGACCACGCGACCTTCGAGCCGTCGGGGCTGATCGCGACGGCGATCGGGACGCCGTCGATGCGGTTGCTGGCCGAGTCGACCAGCGGGAAGGGGTCGACCTGGTCGATCACCTCGCCGTTCTGGCGCAAGCGCTTGATCAGCTGGCCGTGCGAGACGGCGATCGTGCCGTCGTCGGCCTGCGAGGGCGAGCGGTACGGCGCGGTCGGCGTGCCGTCGGTGGTGACCTGGTGGAGACGGCTGCCGTCGGGCTCGGTCAGCCACACGTTGCCGTCTCTGACGAAGACGATCGAGTCGCCGTGCGCGACCGGCGCGGCGGCGAGCAGGCCGCCGGCGGCGACGGCGAGCGCGGCGGCCGGAAGCGAGGCGATGCTGCGTTTGCGAGACATGGTGCGACGGTACGCAGCGGCCCCGGCGGCCTCGTCAACCGATGGTCGGACGCGCGGTCGCCGTTGGAAGCGGTGCCGAAGCGAGCGCGCGCTCCTACTGAAGCGCCTGCGTGTAGCGCAGCGCGACGGTCGCTCTGCCCTTGCGGCAGGTCGCCGCGGCGCTGAACTGAGTCGGGCCGTTCGTGCGCTGCTCGCCGCAGGCCCAGCCGCCGGCGATCCGTCTGACGCAGCGGCCGGAGGGGCCGTTGGCGAGCCGGCAGGCGCCGAACGCCTTCGCGA
>JAEXXR010000495.1 GCA_023405705.1 Actinomycetes bacterium | reverse complement strand
TTCTCGTCGCCCGCTCGGCGAGCGCGCGCGCAGCGGGCGCGCAGGGTCGCACCGCGCGTCGGCCGCGTCGTCTGAAAGGCTTCGGGGCGATGGCCGAGTCGCAGCCGCTGCCGTTCGACCCGATCGCCGAGGCGCGCCGCCACTGGCGCGATCGCTGGGGCGAGGAGCCGGCCCGCCCGATGGCGGCGGTCACCTCGATCATGCGCACGCAGCAGATCCTGCTCGCGCGCCTCAACGAGCTGCTGAGACCGCACGGCCTCACCTTCCCGCGCTACGAGACGCTGATGCTGCTCGTCTTCAGCAGGAGAGGCGCGCTGCCGGTCGGCAAGATGGGCGAGCGGCTGCAGGTCCATCGCACGTCGATGACGCACATGGCCGACCGGCTCGAGGAGGCCGGCCTCGTCACGCGCGTCTCGCACGCGCAGGACCGCCGCTCGACGCTGATCGCGATCACGCCGGCCGGGCGCGAGCTGGCGGAGCGGGCGACCGCGACGCTCAACGCCGCCGGCTTCGCGACCGAGCCGCTGAGCGAGACGCAGCAGGACGCGATCACCGAGCTGCTGACCGCGATCCGCCGCGACGAGGGCGACTTCTCGGCCTAGCCCGTTCGTCGGGTCCCGCCCACCCGTTCGCCGCGACGGAGCAGCGGTGAGCGCCTGTTTAGGAGGAAGGTCGCATACCGTCCGGGATACCCTGCGGGGCCGGCGGCGCGGCACGGCGCCGTCGCAGTGAACGAGAGGAACCTGGCATGACGGCAGTAGGGGTCGACACGGTCGGCGTAGTAGGCGCGGGCTTCATGGGCTCGGGCATCGCGGAATCGACGGCACGGGCCGGTTCGCGCGTGATCCTGTTCGAGCCGGAGGAGGCCCGCCTCGACGGCTCGCGCGAGCGGATCGCGGCCTCGATCGCGAAGGCGGTCAAGGGCGGCAAGCTCGACGAGGACGGCGGCAAGGCGATGCTGGAGCGCATCACCTGGACGACCGACTTCGGCGCGCTGGCAGCCGCCGACCTGGCGATCGAGGCGGTCGTCGAGGACGAGGCCGTCAAGGCCGAGATCTTCGGCAGGCTCGATCGGACGCTGCCGCCCGAGTCGCTGCTGGCCTCCAACACGTCGTCGATCCCGATCGCCCAGCTGGCCGCCGCGACCGGCCGCGCCGACCGCGTCCTCGGCCTGCACTTCTTCTCGCCGGTGCCGGTGATGAAGCTGGTCGAGATCGTCGTCGCGCTCGACACCTCCGACGAGACGATCGCGCGCGCCGAGGCGTTCGTCGGCGCGCTCGGCAAGACGGCGGTGCGCACGAAGGACCGCTCCGGCTTCGTCGTCAACTTCCTGCTCGTGCCGTACCTGATGGCGGCGGTGCGGATGTACGAGGAGGGCTTCGCCTCCGCCGAGGACATCGACGCCGCGATGAAGCTCGGCGCCGGCCACCCGATGGGCCCGCTGACGCTCGTCGACTTCATCGGCCTCGACGTGCTGTATGCGGTGTGCGACTCGCTCTACGAGGAGTTCAAGCGCGACGAGTACGCGCCGCCGCCGCTGATGAAGCGGATGGTCGCCGCGGGCCGCCTCGGCCGCAAGACCGGCCGCGGCTTCTACGACTACGCGTAGCGCTGCGCGACCAGGGTCCCGAGCAGCCGGTGACGATTCGCCGGCGCCACCGGCTGCCCGGACCCGTCTGATTCGGCAGCTGGCCGCGGACTCCTCTCCCGGGATCCGCGGCGGGCCTCAGCCGATCAGGACGCGCGTGCGATCGGCCGGATCGACGCGTACGGGGATCGACGCACCGGGCTGGAAGTTGGAGATCACGAGCCGCGAGACGGCCTGGCGGTGGGTGACCGGGTACGGGTCGGCGCCGTCGACGCTGACGAGCAGCTCGAACTCGACGTGCGGGTTGCCGTTGATCGTCATGCCGGTGTCGCGCAGCGCCTCGACCGTCGCCTGACCGACGAGGCCGGTCGCCATCAGCCGCTGCGCGTCCGCCTGCCGGCGGGTGGGGTCGTTCAGCCGTTCGTCGCTCGTGAAGCCCATCGTTCCCTCCTGGTGCGTGCCGGGATGAAAGCTACGGCCGGCGGGAGCTTTCGTCAGTGCCGGACAGGTCTCGGATCGGTCTCAGTCTCGGGCGCGACGGCGCGGCGCGGCGCGGCTCGGGCGCGAGGCCCGCTCGTCGTCACGCGAGCCCGGCGGGGACGCCGCGCTCGCGGACGACCATCTCCAGCGGCTCGCGCGGGCTGAGCGTCGGCATCTGGCGGACCGTCATCGTGCGGCCGGGAAACAGCTCCAGATGGTGGCGCTGGAGCAGCAGCGTGACGATCGTGCGGATCTCCTGCTGGCCGAAGCGCATCCCGATGCAGGTGCGCGAGCCGCCGCCGAAGGGGACGTAGGCGCCCTTCGGCAGGCGCGCCTTCGCCTCCGGCGTGAAGCGCTCGGGGACGAACGCCTCCGGCTCGGGCCAGACGTCGGGGAGGCGATGGCTCGCCCACGAGCTGTAGTTGACGTAGGCGCCGGCGGGGACGGTGAAGCCGCCGAACTCGAACGACTCGACCGCCTTGCGCGGACCGACCCAGGCGGCGGGGTAGAGACGCAGCGTCTCCTCCAGCGCCATCTCCAGCTCGGGGAGGGCGTCGCCGGTCAGCTCGGCGGCGGTCGGCGCGCGGCCGCCGGCGAGGACGCGGTCCTGCTCGTCGAGGATCTTCGCCAGGGCCGCCGGATGGCGGGCGAGCTCGTAGAGCATGAAGGCGACCGTCGAGGTGGTCGTGTCGTGCCCGGCGAACAGGAGCGTCATCACCTGGTCGCGGACCTCGCCGTCGGAGAGCGTGGAGCCGTCCTCGTCGCGCGCGTCGAGCAGCATGCTCATCACGTCGGTGCGCTCGGGGTCGGGCTGCCGCCGGCGTCTGGCGATCTCGGCGTAGATGATCTCGTCGAGCGTCTTGCGTGCTTCGAGCATCCGGCGCCACGGCGTGCCGGGCCCGCGCAGCAGGCGGACGGCGAAGTCGGTGCCGTAGAAGGAGAGCGCGCGCTCGAAGTCGACCGCGGCCCGTCTGCCGGCGCCGTCCTCGTCCGGGTCGAGGCCGAACAGCGCCTTCATCGCGATCCGGAGCGCCAGCTCGCGCGCCCAGTGGTAGACGTCGAAGAGCTGGCCGGGCTGCCAGCCGTCGAGCGCGCGGAGCGTCTCGTCGCGCATCGTGTCGGCGGCCGCGGCGATCCGCTCGCGGTGGAAGGCCGGCAGCATGATCCGCCGCGCGCGGCGGTGATACGGCCCGTCGATCGTCAGCAGCCCGTCGCCGAGGAGGGGGATCAGGTCGCCGAAGCTCCCCTCCCGCCAGTGGAACAGGTGGGCGTGCGAGACGGTGATGAAGTGGTTGGCCTCCGGGCCCAGCATCACGACGACCCGCCCGTGCATCACGCGCAGGCTGAAGATCGGCCCGAACCGCTGGTAGGCCGGCAGCAGCACCGGCAGCGGATCGCGCACGAACCCGATCGTCCGTCTCACGTTGAAGTCGGTCAGCCCGGGCGGGAACGGCACCTCCGCCGTCCGCTCCGTGTTGAGGTCGTTGAAGATCCGCACGAACGGATTTCCACTGAGCTGCTCCGGCGCCTCGACAGCCATGCGACCGACCATACTGGCCAGCCGGCCAAGGCGCCAGGGGGAAGTGGCGGCGGGTGTTGTCAGTCTGTCGTCGGCGGCTCCCGCCGACCGGCTCCACCGCGTCTCGACGCCCGCCCCGCCGCCTCCCCACGCCGCGTCCGCCACCCCTTCACGCCTGCTTCGCGCGCCGGCCGAGACGTCTGCGAGCGCCCGCCGCCACGACGACGTTTCAGCCGCCGCGCGGCGAGGAAGCACCCGCGCGCGACTCGTGCCATACTTCCCCTCCCCGAGGGGGCGTAGCTCAGTTGGTTAGAGCGCCGGCCTGTCACGCCGGAGGTCGCGGGTTCGAGTCCCGTCGCTCCCGCCTCAGGGACCTTTGAAGCCCCGCCAGCGTGCGGGGTTTCGTCGTTCTCGGGCCCGGTCAGCCGAGCTCGGCCAGCAGCGCGTTCACGCGGCCGTCGATCTCGTCGCGGATGGCGCGGACGGCGTCGAGGTCTTGGCCGTGGGGGTCGGTGAGGTCCCAGTCGAGGTAGCGACGGCCGGGGATGTAGGGGCACTGGTCGCCGCAGCCCATCGTGACGACGACGTCGGCCCAGCGGGCGTCGTCCTCGGTCAGGAGCTTCGGAGTGCGGTCGGCGAGGTCGACGTCCAGCTCGCGCATGACGGCGACGACCTCGGGGTGGACGTGCTCGGCAGGGGTGGTGCCGGCCGAGCGCGCGGCGTGGCCGGCGCCGGCCGCGGCGCGCTCGAAGAGCGCTTGGCTCATCTGCGAGCGGCCGGCGTTCTGGAGGCAGACGAAGAGGACGTTGGCCATCAGGGGGACTCCTCGGCGAGGGCGGCGCGGCGGTCGGTCGGCCGCGCGTCGTGTTCGGACGTGAAGTACCGGCGCCGCAGCCACAGCGCGACGTAGACGAGCGCGACGAGGACGGGGACCTCGATCAGCGGGCCGACGACCCCGGCGAGGGCCTGTCCGGAGGTGGCGCCCCAGACGCCGACGGCGACGGCGATCGCCAGCTCGAAGTTGTTGGAGGCGGCGGTGAAGGCGAGCGTGCTCGTGCGGGCGTAGCCGAGTCGCAGCCAGGCGCCGGCGGCGAACGAGACGGCGAACATGACGGCGAAGTAGACGAGCAGCGGGATCGCGATGCGGACCACGTCGAGCGGCTCGGACGTGATCGCGTCGCCCTGGAGCGCGAACAGCATCACGATCGTGAACAGGAGGCCGTAGAGCGCGACCGGCCCGATGCGCGGCAGGAATCTCTGCTCGTACCAGTCGGCGCCGCGTCGGCGCACGCCGACGAGCCGGGTCAGGTACCCGGCCAGGAGCGGGATGCCGAGGAAGATCAGCACGGTCCGCGCGACCTCCCACATCGAGACCTCGAAGCCCTGGGAGTCGAGGCCGAGCAGGTCGGGCAGGCCGGTCAGGTAGACCCAGCCGAGCAGCGAGTAGGCGACGATCTGGAAGAGCGAGTTGATCGCGACCAGCAGCGCGGTCGCCTCGCGGTCGGCGCACGCGAGATCGGTCCAGATCAGCACCATCGCGATGCAGCGGGCGAGGCCGACGACGATGAGCCCGGTGCGGTACTCGGGCTGGTCGGCGAGGAAGATCCACGCGACCGCGAACATCAGCAGCGGCCCGACGATCCAGTTCAGCACCAGCGAGCTGACGATCAGCTTCCGCTCGCCGCGCAGGCGGCCCAGCTCCTCGTAGCGGACCTTCGCCAGCACCGGATACATCATCAGCAGCAGGCCGAGCGCGATCGGCAGCGAGACGGTGCCGATCTGGAGCGAGTCGAGCGCGTCGTCGAAGCCGGGGATCAGCGCGCCGAGGCCGAGGCCGGCGGCCATCGCGACGGCGATCCACAGCGGGAGGAAGCGGTCCAACGTCGAGAGGCGGCCGATCACGGCTGCCTCCTCGGCGTGCGGGGTGGCGGTGGAGGTCACGGCACGGAGCCTATCCATTGACATTCATCACTTCAATCGATATTTGTAGATAGATGAGCGTCGATCTGGAACTCGCCCCCAAGACGAAGCGCCCGGCGGGCGAGCCGTGCTGCGAGCCGGTCGTCTATCCCGACGTCGATCGCGAGCAGGCGATCCGGCTCGCCGAGGTCGCCAAGGCGCTCGGCGACCCGATCCGCCTCCAGCTTGTGGACGTGCTGCGCAAGCACGCCGGCAAGGTCTGCGTCTGCGAGCTGGTGCCGCTGTTCGACATCAGCCAGCCGACCTTGTCGCACCACCTGAAGAAGCTGCGCGCGGCCGGAATCGTCGACTCCGAACGTCAAGGACTGTGGGCGTACTACTACGTCCGGCCCGACGCGCTCAGAGCGCTGTCGGCGTGGCTGAGCTGACCGACCCCACCGCTAGGAGGCCGACCGCCATGGCCGAGAAGACCACCACCTCCGACGTCCGCGAGGCCGTGCGCGAGCGCTACGCCGCCGCCGCGCTCGCCGCCGCCGACCCCGTCGAGCCGGCCGGCTGCTGCGGGCCGGGGGTCGGCGGGATCGTGTCCACGACCGACGCGCACGGCCGGCAGGTCTTCGGCTCGACGCTCTACGACGGCGCCGACGCCGACGCGCCCGAGGCCGCTGTCGCCGCGTCGCTGGGCTGCGGCGTGCCGACCGCCGTCGCGGACCTGCACGACGGCGAGACGGTGCTCGACCTCGGTTCCGGGGCCGGCGCCGACGTGCTGATCTCCGCGCGCCGCGTCGGCCCGACCGGGAAGGCGATCGGGCTCGACATGACCGACGAGATGCTCAGCCTCGCGCGCAGAAACGCCGCCGACGCCGGCCTCGACAACGTCGAGTTCGCCAAGGGGTACATCGAGGCGATCCCGCTCGAGGACGCCTCCGTCGACGTCGTCATCTCCAACTGCGTGCTCAACCTGTCGGGCGACAAGCCGAAGGTGCTCGCCGAGGCTGCGCGCGTGCTGCGCGACGGCGGGCGCTTCGCGATCTCCGACGTGATCGCCGACGAGGAGATGGACGACGCCACCCGCGCCGACATGCAGCAGTGGACCGGCTGCGTCGCAGGCGCCCTCACCCGCGCCGAGTTCGAGCAGGCGCTCGCCGACGCCGGCCTCGCTGAGGTCGAGATCCACGAGACCCACCGGGTCCACGAGCACGCCGCCGCCGCGATCATCCGCGCCCGCAAGCCTGCCGGCGCCTGAGCCGGGCGATACCTCGGCTGCACGACCGACGACCAGCGGGCGCGTGTCGTGTGCGACGCCTTCGAGGCGATCCCCGCGAACCGTGCGGGGGCCTTACCCGCAGGTAACCACGCACCGGAAAGTGCGATCTTGATCGCGGGCGGGCGATCGCTCACTGTGGGTGGATGACCAACGCCAAGCAGCACGTCTCCGTGATCGGGCTCGGCGCGATGGGGCGCGCCCTGGCCGGCGCGTTCCTCGACGCAGGCCATCCGACGACGGTCTTCAACCGCTCGCCCGGCAAGGCCGACGAGCTCGTCGGGCGGGGCGCTCGGCGTGCCGAGAGCGTCACCGGAGCGCTCGAGGCCGGCGAGCTGACCGTCGTCTGCGTGCTGAGCTACGGCGTCGCCCGCGAGCTGCTCGAGCCGGCCGCGGACGCGCTCGCGGGCCGCACGATCGTCCACCTGTCCCACGGCTCCCCCGCCGACGCGCGCGAGCTCTCGGGCTGGGTCGCCGACCACGGCGGCGCGTACGTCGACGGCGGCATCATGTCGGTGCCCCAGACGATCGGGCAGCCCGGCTCGTTCGTCGTGGTCGCCGGGGCGGAGGAGGCGGTCGAGCGGACGCGGTCCGCGATCGCCGTGCTCGGCGACCCGATCGACGTCGGCCGCGACCCGGGCCTCGCTCCGCTCCACGACGTCGCGCTGCTGAGCGGCCTCTACGGGATCGCCGCCGGCGCGCAGCTCGCCGTCTCGCTGATCGACGGCGGCGGCGGCGACGTCGACCTGTTCCGCGGGACGCTGCTGCTGCCCTGGATGGAGGCGATGCTGCCGTTCACCGCGGGCGTGGTGAACACGGAGGGCGCCATGCCCGACGCGTTCAACGCGACGATGCAGGCGACGGTGCTGGAGAGCATGATCGCCTCCAGCCGCGCCGCCGGCGTCGACGAGGCGCTCACCGGCCATCTGCACGCGTCCTTGGCGGTGATGCGGGCGGATGCCGCCTAGCCGGACCCGCTCGCTATCGTCCGACGCAGGTCGTGGCATCCACCGGACGGAGCGAGCCGATGCGCAACCCTCCCTACAGCTGCGGCGCGGACGCCGCGATCGACGTCGTCGCCGGCAAGTGGAAGCCGCTCATCCTCTGCGCGCTGTTCGAGCGCACGCATCGCTTCGGCGAGCTGCGCCGCGCGCTTCACGGAGAGATCAGCGAGAAGGTGCTCACCCAGCAGCTGCGCGAGCTGGAGGCCGACGGCCTCGTCCACCGGCAGGTCTACGACGAGCTCCCGCGGCGCGTCGAATACTCCCTGACCGCGGCCGGCGCGACGCTCAACGAGGCGCTGATCCCGCTGGCGGAATGGGGCGACCGGCGGATGGACGAGCTGGGGATCGCGCCCGCCCGGCGGGCCTTCGCCTAGCGCAGGCGCCCGGCTCGGGCCGGCCGCAGACCCCGCCCCGCACATCGCGCGGGCGGCACGACGGTCGGCCTAGTCGTGTGCGGCGCCACGGTCCGGCGGTGCGGCGACGATCTCCTCGCGGAGGACGTCGTCGCGGTGCTCGTCGTCGACGATCGAGTCGAGGACCCAGCCGTCGCCGTCCGCGCGCTTGGCGAGGGTCCAGAACTCGGCACGGGCCTGGACCTCGCCGTAGCTGCCTGCGTCGTGCGGCAGCTCCGCGCCGTCGAGCGCGACGTAGTAGTCACGCACCTTGGAGCAGATGCGGACCGTGACGCTGTCGTCGTGCTGGCCTTCGTGGTTGACGATCCCGAGGTACTCGACCGACGTCAGCTCTACCACCTTGGTGTGGTGGCGGAGGCCGTTGCTCTCGTTCTCGTCGAGGGCGGCGCACCACGCGTCGAACAGCGCCGGAGAGGTCAGCTCCCTCAGCGCGGCGCGGTCGGCGGCGTCCCACGCCTCCTGGGCGCGCTCGAACAGCACGGCGGCTCTGGCGCGCACGACGTCGACGGCGAAGTCCGGATCGTCGGCGGCGGCGATCGCCGCGGCCTGAGCGACGCGGCGCCCGTGCACCCGTCGCCGGATCCGATACACCAGCCACCAGAGCAGGATGGCGGCGGCGACGGCGAACCCGAGCGCGTACTCCTCGATCCGGTCGACGAGATCCCCCGTGTCGCCGCCGACGAACAAGACGGGAAGGATCACCACCACGCAGACGCCGGCGACGGCGCGCGCCGTAGTGCGCAGCACGCGACGCGACGTCGACGGCATTCTCTCGAGCGACATCGCGCCAACTGTATCGGCGCCGTCGCGGTGCCGACGCACTCGGCGCCGGTGCGGGCGCGCCGGCTCTCCAGGACCCGGCCCGCCGGTCCTCCGACGATCGGTCGCGACGATCGAGACCTTCGTCGCACCACCGTCCGGCGCCGGGAAATAACACTCTCGGCCGGGCGCACATTGTTGGTTGCATGAGGACATCGAAAAGCCCGCCGGGCATGGCCGCGGAGGAGTTTCGCGTCTGCTTCGAGCGGCATTGGGCGGCTGTTCACAACTACCTGCGCTGGCGCGGCGCAGGAGCGGATTGCGACGACCTCGCGAGCGAGGTGTTCGCGACCGCGTGGCGCCGGTGGTCCGACGTTCCCGAGGAGCCGCTGCCGTGGCTGCTGCGAACGGCGCGCAACCACCTCTCGAACCATCGTCGCGCGCAGCAGCGCCGGGCCGGCGTCGAACACGCGTCGCCTGCAGAGGGTGCGGACAGCCCTGCCCGCATCGCCGAGGTCGCCGCGGACGTGCGCGACCTGCTCGCCGCGGTGACGCGGCTGCCCGAGCTGGAGCGCGAGGTGCTGCTGCTCGTCGCCTGGGACGGGCTCAGCGTCAAGCAGGCCGCCCGCGTCGTCGGCTGCCTTCCCGGAGCCGCCCGCGCACGGCTGTTCCGTGC
>JAEXXR010000478.1 GCA_023405705.1 Actinomycetes bacterium | reverse complement strand
CGCCGGCCCAGCGCACGGAACAGGCTCTTCGTGCTCGTTCACCGGATGATGGCGGATCGCTCCGCCATCATCCGGCAGAAGGCGTAGCGCTAGAGCGAGACGGCGCGGCCGGCGACGAAGCCGTCGGCAGCGGCGATCTCCTCGATCACGGCCGGGTCGACGGGCGCGTCGGTCGTGACGACCATCACGGCGTTCGCGTCCGGGGCCGCGTCGTCGTCGCCCGGCGTGCGGCCGACGGCGGCGGAGACGATGTTGATGCCCTTGTCGCCGAAGGCCGAGCCGACGCGGCCGATCATGCCCGGCACGTCCTCGTAGCGGAACAGCGCGAGGTCTCTCTCCAGCTGGAGGTCGAAGCGCTGGCCCCAGACCTCGAGCAGGTGCGGGCGGTTGCGGCGGCCGACGTTCGTGCCGACGACGCGCTGGCGCGTGTCGCCGCTGATCACGGTCACGCGCACGAGGTCGGTGAAGTCGCGCGCGGTCGCGCGCTTGGTCTCGGTCACCTCGATCCCGCGCTCCTCGGCGATGCTGGGCGCGTTGACCTGGTTGACCTCCTCCTCGGTGTGGCCGGAGAGGACGCCCTGCAGGACGGCGATCGACAGCAGGCGCGTGTCGCGCTCGCCGATGCGGCCGAAGAACTCCAGCTCCAGCCCGTCGATCGAGCCGTCGGCGAGCGAGACGGCGAGCTTGCCGAGCTGCTGGCAGAGCGGCACGAACGGGCCGAGCACCTCCATGTCCTCGGCGGCGATCGCCGGGATGTTGACGGCGGTCGTGACGGTGCCGCCGGTCAGCGCGGCGATGACCTGCTCCGCCGTCTGGACGCCGGCGCGGTCCTGCGCCTCCGCGGTGGAGGCGCCGAGGTGCGGGGTGACGACGACGTTGCCGTAGCCGTCGAACAGCGGGTAGTCGGTGATCGGCTCGCTCGGGAAGACGTCGAGCGCGGCGCCGGCGAGCTTGCCGGAGTCGAGCGCGTCCTTGAGCGCGCCGTCGTCGACCAGCTCGCCGCGGGCGCAGTTGATCAGCCGCGCGCCGTCCTTCACCTGAGCGAAGAAGTCGGCGTTGAGCGAGCCGCGCGTCTCCGGCGTGACCGGCAGGTGGACGGTGATGAAGTCGGCGTCGCCGACGGCCTCGGCGACCGTCTCGGCCTTCTCGACGCCGAGGTCGCGGTAGCGGTCGGAGGCGACGAAGGGGTCGTAGGCGACGACCTTCATGCCGAAGCCCTTCGCGCGCTCGGCGACGAGCTGGCCGATGCGGCCGAAGCCGACCACGCCGAGCGTCTTCTCGTAGACCTCGACGCCGCCGAACTTCGAGCGCTCCCACTTGCCGCCCTTCAGCGAGGCGTCGGCCTGCGGGACGTTGCGCGCCAGCGACAGCAGCAGCGCGAGCGTGTGCTCGGCGGCCGTCACGACGTTCGACTGCGGCGCGTTGGCGACGATGATGCCGCGTCTGGTCGCGGCCGGGACGTCGACGTTGTTGACGCCGACGCCGGCGCGCCCGATCACGCGCAGGTTGGTGCCGAGCGAGATGTACTCCTCGGTCATCTTCGTCGCGGAGCGGATCAGGATGCCGTGGTACTCGCCGAGTCTGGCGCGGAACTCCTCGTCGCTCCAGCTGTCGCCCAGGTCGACGTCGAAATGCTCGCGCAGCAGGTTGACGCCGCTGTCGGCGAGCTTCTCCTTCACCAGGATCTTCAGTCTCTCGGCGGTCATGTCAAATCGGCTTCTTCCAAGGGTCGATCGTCGTCATCGGCGGCGCGGGAAGACTAGCGTCTCGCCCACGACCGTTCCCAGACGGAGGCACACCGGCATGAAGAGCAGCACCCACGGAGCGCACCTCGTCAAGCTGACCAGGCTCGGCGCCGTCAACGCCTTCCTCGTGCGCGAGGAGGACGGCCTGACGCTCGTCGACACGGGCATCAAGGGCAGCGGCGGCGCGATCGCCGAGGCGGCGCGCGCGGCCGGCGGCGAGATCGTCCGGATCGTGCTGACGCACGGCCACGTCGACCACGCCGGCTCGCTCGACGAGCTGCACCGGCTGCTGCCGTCCGTGCCGATCCTCGTCGGCGCGCGCGAGGCGAGACTGATGGACGGCGACCAGGCGATGGAGCCGGGCGAGCCGCCGCTCGGCGGCGGCAGGATCCTCAAGACGACGGCGCGGCCGACGACGCTCCTCTCCCCCGGCGACCGCGTCGGCTCGCTGGAGGTCCACGCCGCGCCCGGCCACACCCCCGGGCAGATCGCGCTGCTGGACCCGCGCGAGCGGACGCTGATCGCCGGCGACGCGTGGGTGACGCTCGGCGGGATGCAGGCGACCGGCAAGGCGAAGTGGCCGTTCCCGTTCCCGACGATGGCGAGCTGGCACCGGCCGACGGCGCTTGCGACCGCACGTCAGCTGCGCGGCCTGGAGCCGTCCCGTCTGGCCGTCGGCCACGGGCCGGTCGTCGAGCACCCCGGCGCCGCGATGGACGCCGCGCTCGCCGCCGCGGGCGCCTGAGAACGACGACGGGCGCCCCGTGGGGCGCCCGTCTGAAGGCTGAAGGCGCGCCGAGGCGTCGCCTGGCGGGATCGGCTACTCGTGGAAGGCCGAGTCGATCCAGTCCATGCTGGCACGCAGCTCCTTGCCGGTCGTCTCGACCGCGTGCGCGCCCTGCTCCTTGCGGAGACGGTTGAAGTTCTCCTGGCCGGCGCGGTTCTCGGCGATCCACTCGCGCGCGAACTCGCCCGACTGGATCTCCGCCAGGATCTGCTTCATCGCCGCGCGCGTCTCGTCGGTGACGATCCGCGGGCCGCGCGTGATGTCGCCGTACTCGGCCGTGTTCGAGATCGAGTACCGCATGCCCGCGATGCCCTTCTCGTACATCAGGTCGACGATCAGCTTCAGCTCGTGCAGGACCTCGAAGTAGGCCATGCGCGGGTCGTAGCCGGCCTCGACGAGCGTGTCGAAGCCCGCGCGGACCAGCTCGGAGGTGCCGCCGCAGAGGACGGCCTGCTCGCCGAAGAGGTCGGTCTCGGTCTCGTCCTTGAACGAGGTCTCGATCACGCCGCCGCGGGTGCAGCCGATCGCCTTCGCGTAGGCCAGGGCGAGGTCCTTCGCCTTGCCGGTCGCGTCCTGGTGGATCGCGATCAGGCCCGGGACGCCGGAGCCCTCGAGGTACTGGCGGCGGACGAGGTGGCCCGGGCCCTTCGGGGCGACGAGCGCGACGTCGACGTCGGCCGGCGGGTCGATCTCGCCGTAGTGGATCGAGAAGCCGTGGCCGAACAGCAGCAGGTTGCCGCTGGCGACGCCGTCCTTGAGGTCGGCGTAGACGTCGTGATGCAGCTCGTCGGGGACGAGGATCATGATGATGTCGCCCTTGGAGGCGGCGTCGACCGGGTCGAGCACCTCGAGGCCGTGCTCCTTGGCCTTGGCGACGCTCGCCGAGCTGGGACGAAGGCCTACGACGACCTGGACGCCCGAGTCCTTGAGGTTGAGGGCGTGGGCGTGGCCCTGGGAGCCGTAGCCGATGATCGCGACGGTCTTGCCGTCGAGCTGGCTGAGATCAGCGTCGTCGTCGTAGTACATAGCGCGGCAGGGTAGCGGAACGCCCCATGGCGCCGGCTTCAGGAGCGGTCGGATTGACAGCGGGGGCCGGCTCGCGCCAAACTGACGACGTGCGTAGTCACTTCGGACGGGGGCGATGATGGACGACGGCTACTTCCCACGTGGGCGGTCGCTGCTGCGGGCGGTCCACGAGGAGCGGCTGGTCGGGCTGCACTTCGGCCAGCGCGCGCTCGCGATCGGCGCCCTGGACCCGCGCAACTTCGTCGGCACGATCCAGTCGTCGAAGGGCCGGCGGGCGCCGTTCAAGCGGCTCGTCAGCACCGCGCTCGCGTTCGAGACGATCTTCTTCGGCACGCGTGCCGAGGCCGACAGGCTGCTGACGCGCGTCGATCGCATGCATCAGCGCGTCGACGGCGAGCTGTCGGTCGACTCCGGCCCCTTCCCCGCCGGCACGCACTACTCGGCCTTCGACCCCGAGCTGATGCTGTGGACCGTCGCGGTGATCGCCGACTCGGGGCAGCGTTTCTACGAGATGTTCGTCCGCGAGCTGTCGGCGCAGGAGCGCGAGTCGCTGTGGCAGGACTACCGCCGCTTCGGCGCGCTGTTCGGGATGCCGATCGACACCTCCCCCGCGACCTATCCGGAGTTCCGCGCCTGGTACGAGGAGCGGCTCGCCTCCTCGCGCATGTTCCTGACGCCGGAGGCGCGCTACACCGGCCACGCGATCGCGTTCAAGATCCCGATGCCCGACGCGCACGGCGTCGCCAAGCGCTATCACGACCTCGTGATGCTCGGCTCGCTGCCCCCGCGCGTGCGCGAGCTGTACGGGCTGACGTGGACGCCGGCGCAGGCGCGCCGCTGGCGCGCGGCGGTCGCCTTCCTGCGCGGGCTGCGGCTCCTCGCGCCCGAGCGGATGACGCACGGGAGCTGCCGCGCCAGCTACGAGCTGATCGCGTCGGTCGAGCGCAGGCGGCTGCAGAGAGGCCGCCCGACGCCGCAGGTGCCGGAGGCCGGCACGCTGGCCGGCGGGGTGCCGGTCGGATAGACCACCGATTCCTCGCGTTCGGGTCTTGGAGACCAGCGTGTTACCGACGCGTCAGGCGTCTGCTGCCGCGACGAGCGCGACGCCCGGCAGGACGTAGCCGCCGTCCGGCTTCGCGAACGGGGCGGCCTGCTCGGCGATCCGCTCCTTCAGATCGTCGAGCTGGCGGGCGTCGAGCGTCGAGACGACGTCGTCGAAGGCGCGCGAGCGGGCCTTCGTCTCGGCGATCAGCGCGTCGAGATCGGCGCTGGGGAAGCGCAGCCCGACCTCGTCCCAGCGCACGTCGGCGAAGCCGGCGTCCTCCAGCAGCTCGGTCAGGGCCTGCGGCGAGGAGAGCTCGAACGGGCTCGGCGACGGCGGCTCCAGCTCGCCGATCAGGCCGGCGTCGTAGAGGGCCTGGCGCGTCACCATCGCCCACGGGTTGCGGGCCGCCTCGGTCCAGGTCGCGAGCGCGACGCGGCCGCCCGGCCGCAGCACCCGGCGGGTCTCGCGCAGGGCCGCCTCGCGGTCGAGCGCGAACATGTAGCCCCAGCGGCAGATGACGCCGTCGAACTCGGCCGTTCTCGCGTCGATCCACTCGAGGTCGACCAGCTTGAACTCGACGTTGCGCAGGCCGAGCTGCTGGGCGCGCGCTCTCGCGTGGGCGACCATCGCCTCGGCGCCGTCGCTGGAGACGAGCGTCCCGCCCGGCTGCAGCAGCTCCGCGGCGAGGAAGCCGGTCTCGCCGATCCCGGCGGCCAGCTCCAGCACGTGCTGGCCCGGCTGCGGGTCGATCGCGTCGACCAGCCACTGCGAGACCGGCATCGTGACGGCGTTGAACTGCTTGGCGTTGGCAAGCCAGCCGTCGGCCGAGCGCTCCCAGCGGTCGCGCTGCTCGGCGCGCAGCTCGTCGGGATCGGGCTCGCTCTGCTCGGGACCGGTCATGCAGGCGAGGCTAGACGATCGCCGACGCGACCGGCCCGCCCGCCGCGGCGCCGATCGCTAGCCGAGCTGGCGGCGCAGGAGCTTGCCGGAGGCGGTGCGCGGGAGCTCGTCGGCGAAGGCGATCTGCTTGGGGACCTTGAAGCGGGCGAGCCGATCGGCGACGTGGGCGCGCAGCTCGTCGGCGAGCGCCGCGCCGGGCGCGTGGCCGGGGCGCACGACGACGGTCGCGACGACCGCCTCGCCCCACTCCGGGTCGGGCCGGCCGTGGACGCCCGCGTCGGCGACGGCCGCGTGCGCGAGCAGCGCCGCCTCGACCTCCTGCGGCGCGACGTTCTCGCCGCCGGTGACGATCGTGTCGGCCTTGCGGCCGGTGACGGTGAGGCGGCCCCGGTCGTCGAGGGCGCCGAGGTCGCCGGTGTGGAGCCAGCCGTCGGGCGCCAGCGCGCCGCGCGCGACGGTCTCCCCTCTGACGAGGATCTCGCCGTCGTCGCCGAGCGCGACCTGCTGGCCGGCGAGCGGGCGCCCGGCCGTCTCCGGCTCGCCCGGCAGCGAGGTCGTCACCTGCGAGCAGGCCTCGGTCATCCCGTAGGTCTGGGCGGCGGCGATCCCGGCCGCGGC
>JAEXXR010000429.1 GCA_023405705.1 Actinomycetes bacterium | reverse complement strand
CGCCGGCCCGGCCCGCCCCGCTCAGGGCAGCGACCGCTCCGCGATCAGCTCCAGCGCGGCGTCGTCCTCGAAGCGGTGGTGCTGGAGCATCACGTGCGTCACGCCGGCCGCCGCGTACTCGCGCAGCCGGTCGTCGATCTGGTCGGGCGTGCCGACCAGCCAGCTCTCGCGCAGCCCGGCCAGCGCCTGCTCGACCTCCTCCTCGCCGCGGCCGAGCCAGTCGAGGATTGCGGAGGCGCGCAGCAGCAGCTCCCGCTCGTCGCGGCCGACGACGAAGCCGGTCATCAGCGACAGCGGCAGGTCGGCGGGGTCGCGGCCGGCGGCGACGCACGCGTCGTCGAGCGCGGAGCGGATCTGCGCGCACTGCGCCGGGGACTGGTGGACGGTGTTGTACTCGTCCGCGAACCTGGCGGCGAGGCGCAGCGAGCGCGGCTTCCCGCGCCCGCCGACGCGCAGCAGCGGCCGCGGCTGCTGGAGCGCCTTCGGCAGCGCGTCGAGCTGCTCGATCGCGTAGTGGGCGCCGTGGAAGGAGAAGGTCTCCTCCGCCCACGATCTCGTGACGATCTCCAGCTGCTCCTCGAGCACGTCGAAGCGCTCTGCGATCGGGCGGAACGGGAAGCCGTAGCGCAGGTGCTCGTCCTCCAGCCAGCCGGATCCGAGCCCCAGCTCGGCGCGTCCTCTGGAGACGTGGTCGGCGGTCACGACCAGCTTCGCGAGCACGGACGGATGGCGGAACGACGCCGGGGAGACGACCGTGCCGAGGCGGATCCGCTCGGTGATCGGGCCCAGCGCGCAGATCGTCCCCCACGCGTCGAGCGCGCCGCGCGACTCGCGGCCGACGACGGAGAGGTAGTGGTCGGAGCGATAGAGCCCGGTGTAGCCGAGCCGTTGCGCGGTCGCCGCCAGCGCACGCCAGTGCGGCCAGGTGACGTCCTCCTGGCCTTCGACCATCACGGAGAGCAGCATGAGTCCGACCCTACCCGCGCCAACGTGGTTTCGACGCGGCCGGCTGCGGCGACGTGTGTCCCGGCAATCCGACGTTGGAGGCGACGATGAAGTTCGGGATGACGCTCGTCCGCGTGCTGCTCGGCGGGCTGATGATCGGGCACGGCGCACAGAAGCTGTTCGGCTGGTTCGGCGGTCACGGGCCCGAGGGCACCGGCCAGTTCTTCGAGTCGCTCGGTCTGAGACCGGGCAGACGCAACGCCGTCGCGGCCGGCGCCGCGGAGGCGGGAGGCGGCGCGCTGATCGCGCTCGGCCTCCTCACCCCGCTCGGCGGCGCGGCGGTGACCGGCGCGATGGCGACCGCGATCGCGACGGTCCACGGACCGAGAGGCCCGTGGGTCAGCGAGGGCGGCTGGGAGTACAACGCGGTGATCATCGGCACCGCCGCCGCGATCACCGACGCCGGCCCCGGCCCTCTCTCCCTCGACGCCGCCTTCGGCCGCGACCGCTGGGGCTCCGGCTGGGCCGCCGCCCAGCTCGCCGCGGGCCTCGCCGGCTCCGCCGCGATCCTGGCGATGGCGAGAGCGGGAGGCGAGCAGCCGGCGCCCGCCGGCGAGCCGGTGCCCGACGCGACCGAGCCGACCGGCGGCGCCTGAGCTAGAGCGCCAGGCGGCAGTCGGCCAGCTCGTCGTCGAGCTGTTCGGCGACGAGCTGCTCGGCGTCCTCGTCACGCGGCCGGCCGTGCTCGGTCAGCTCGTGCAGGTACGTGGCGATGACGCCGAGCGCCGCCCGCTCGCTGCGATCGCTGCTGCGACGGGGAAGTTGCGTGATGGTGCGTACGGCCATGGCCGATCCTCCTTGGTTCGGTGAACGTCGAACACGAACATAGCAGGACCGTTCGGCGGTCATCGAACAATCTCGCCGGTGCCGCGGCGAGCGCTCCCGTCAGCTCGCGCTGAACGCGCGCGGGCGCAGCAGCTCCGCCTCGGCGCGGAAGCGGGCGACCTCGCGCGCCGCGCGGGCGTCGTCCCAGCCGAGGTGGCGGACGGCGATCTCGGCGGCCGCCTCGGCGGCCGAGAGGCCGGCGTCGGCGCCGAAGCCGCCCATCGTGCGGCGCGCGAGCACGTCGGCGAGCGTCTCGGCCAGCTCGGTCTGGAGCGTGAAGGCGATCTCGGCTCCGATCGCGCCGGTCGGCGCGTCGAACGGCTCGCGCAGCTGCGGGCGGCCGTTGGCGAGGTCGAGCACCTCGGCCGCGCGCGTCCCGTAGATCCGCAGCAGCCGCTCGGCGGTCGCGCGGTCGAGGCCGCTGGTCGCATGGAAGCGGTCGCGGAAGAGCTGGAATCTGTAGGCCGTGCCACCCGGAAGCGGGATCTGGTGAGTGCGGCACTTGCCGGCCTTGCGGTCGATCTTCTTGACGACGACGTCGACGACCTCCTCCGCCAACTGGCGGTAGGTCGTGATCTTGCCGCCGACGATCGACAGCAGCCCCTCGACCCCGGGCGCGTGGTCGTGGATCACGTGGCTGCGCGTGATCGACGCCTCGTCGCCGTCGGGCGCGGCCGGCAGCGGCCGCACGCCCGCGTAGGTGTAGAGCACCTTCTCGGCGGTCAGCCCGGCGTCGGGGAAGAGCTTGTTCGTCTCCGAGACGAGGTAGGCGACCTCCTCGTCGGTCGCCTCGACGCGGTCGAGGTCGCCCTCGAAGCGGGTGTCGGTCGTGCCGATCAGGTAGAGCCCGTTCCACGGCACGACGAAGTACGGCCGCCCGTCCTCGACCGCCTCGGCGTAGACGGCCTCGCTCGGCGCGCCCGGGAACGGCTCGACGACGAGGTGCGAGCCCTTCGTCCCGCCGATCATCCGCTGGTCGCGCGGCTCGATCGGACCGAGCACGCGGTCGACCCACGGGCCGGCGGCGTTGACGATCACGGCGCCGTGCGCGACGTGGGAGGCGTCGTGCAGCTCGTCGTGGAGGACGACGCCGTCGACGCGCCCGCCCTGGCCGCGGCGCAGCTCCTCCACGCGCATGTATGGCAGCACGACCGCGCCGAGCCGGCGGGCGTCGAGCGCGTTCTCCAGCGCGAGGCGCTCGGGGTACTCGGCCTGCGCGTCGTAGTAGGCGGCGGCGCCGCGCAGTCTGTCACGGCGCAGGCCCGGCTCGCGCTGCAGCGCCTCGGCGCGGTTGAGCATCCGGTGGCGCGACATCGACTTGTCGAGCGACAGCGCGTCGTAGGCCATCATGCCCATGCGGATCATCTTCGTGCCGCGTCTGTGCTCCTCGTAGACGGGCAGCAGGAACGACAGCGGGTGGACGAGGTGCGGGGCGATGTGCAGCAGCACCTCGCGCTCGCGCAGCGACTCGCGCACGAGCGGCAGCTCGCGGTGCTCCAGGTAGCGCAGCCCACCGTGGACGAGACGGGTCGAGCGGCTGGTCGTGCCGGAGCCGACGTCGTGCTTGTCGAGCAGCAGGACCGACAGCCCGCGCAGGGAGGCGTCGCGCGCGATTCCGGCGCCGTTGATGCCGGCGCCGATCACGATCACGTCGAAGGGCCGTTCGAGGGCGGTCTGCGGAAGAGGGTTGCGCATGGTGTGAATCGTTTCTTAGCAGGCTTTGACGCACAGGAGTTCGGGGTACGCCGAGACCATGTCCGCCACACAGCCAGCGCCCAAGCCTGGCGGGACTTCGCTGTTCGGCCCCGATGCAGCTTGGCGGCGCTCAAACCTCGGTGACGCGCTCGGCGAGTTCGCCGGCACGTTCATCCTCATCATGTTCGGCGTCGGCTCGGTCGCGATGGCCGTGGCGGCGCTGCCCGAGTCCGGCCGCGGCACGTTCGACACCGCGAGCTGGCTCATCATCGCGTTCGGGTGGGGCTTCGGCGTCACCTTCGGCGTCTACGCGGCCGGTGGCATCACCGGCGCGCATCTCAATCCAGCCGTGACGCTCGCCTTCGCGGTCTGGCGCAGATTCCCGTGGAGGAAGGTGCCGGCGTACATGCTGGCCCAGCTGGCCGGCGCGTTCGTCGCGGCGATCCTCCTCTACCAGGTCTACGGCGCGTCGATCGACGCGCTGGAGCGGACGAGAGACATCGTCCGCGGCACGCCCGACTCGGTCGGGACCTTCTCGATCTTCGCGACGTTCCCGGCCGGCTACTTCGGCAACTGGTGGGGCCCGTTCATCGACGAGGTCGTCGGCACCGCGCTGCTCGTGTTCGCGATCTTCGCGCTGGTCGACAACCTCAACCAGCCGCCGAAGTCGAACCTCGCGCCGTTGATCGTCGGCTTCGTGGTCGTCGCGATCGGCCTGTCGTTCGGAGCGAACTCCGGGTACGCGATCAACCCGGCGCGCGACCTCGGACCGCGGCTGGTGACGTGGATCTACGGCTGGAAGGAGATCGCGGTCCCGGGCGACTACGGGAACATCAACTCGTACATGTGGATCCCGATCGCAGGGCCGTTGATCGGCGGCGTGATCGGCGGCGTCGTCTACGACTTCTTCCTCGGCAACGTGCTGAAGGCGCGCGGCGTCGCCCCCGACGTCGGCGTCGAGGAGGAGGGCGTGACCGAGGTCGAGGTCGAGGACCGCGCCGGGCGCGGGGGCTACGCGGCCGACACCGCCGCGACCGCGGGCGACAACCCGCCCGGCCGCGCCGGCCGCGACCGCGACGTCGGACGCGACGTGCCGCCACCGCGAGGCGCGCCATGAAGAAGCTGATCAACGA
>JAEXXR010000415.1 GCA_023405705.1 Actinomycetes bacterium | reverse complement strand
GTCTGAAGAACGACGCGGGGATGATGCCGACGCTCGCCTTGCCCGGCGAGAGGATGCCCGGGCAGTTGGGGCCGACGAGGCGGACGTCCGGGTTGCGTCTGAGCTGCGTGTAGACGCGCAGCTCGTCGTGCGCCGGGATGCCCTCGGTGATCGCGATGATCAGTCTGACGCCCGCGTCGGCCGCCTCGAGGATCGAGTCGGCGGCGAAGCGCGGCGGGACGAAGATCATCGCCGTGTTGGCGCCGGCCTTCTCGACCGACTCCGCGACGGTGTTGAAGACCGGGATCCCCTCGACCTCCTGGCCGCCCTTGCCCGGCGTCACGCCGGCGACGACCTGGGTGCCGTAGCGCTTGTTGTTGGTCGCGTGGAAGGTGCCCTCGCGGCCGGTGATGCCGGTGACGACCAGGCGGGTGTCGTTGTCGACGAGAACGCTCATGCGGCCACTCCGGTGTTCGCGAGCGCGACGACCTTCTCGGCCGCCTCGTTCATCGTCGCCGCGGTGGCGACGTTCGGCAGGTTCGCGTCGGCGAGCAGCTGGCGGCCCTCGACGTCGTTGGTGCCGTCGAGCCGGACGACGAACGGCACCGTCGGCTGGATGACGCCGTACGCCTCGATCAGGCCCTTCGCCACCTCGTCGCAGCGGGTGATGCCGCCGAAGATGTTGAAGAGGACGGCTCTGACCTTCTCGTTGGAGAGGATCACCTCGACCGCGCTGACGATCGCGTCGGACTTCGATCCGCCGCCGGCGTCGAGGAAGTTGGCCGGCGCGCCGCCGGCCTGGGCGACGACGTCGAGCGTCGACATGACGAGCCCGGCGCCGTTGCCGAGGATGCCGATGTCGCCGTCGAGCTTCACGTACGTGAGGCCGCGCTCGTGCGCCATCTGCTCCTGCGGGTCCTCGGCGGAGGGGTCGCGCAGCTCGGCGTTCTCCGGGTGGCGGAAGAGCGAGTTGCCGTCGAGCGTGACCTTCGCGTCGAGCGCCTTCACGTCACGCTCGGGCGTGACGATCAGCGGGTTGACCTCGATCAGCATCGCCTCTTCGGCGACGAAGGTCGCGTACAGCTTCGCCAGCATCGCGCCCACGGGGCGGATCAGGTCGGCCGGGATGCCCGCCTGGAAGGCGAGCTTGCGGCCGTGGAAGTCCTGGAAGCCGAGCAGGGGGTCGACGTGCAGTCTCGCGATCGCCGTCGGGTCCTCCTCGGCGACGGCCTCGATGTCCATGCCGCCTCTGGTGGACAGCATGACCAGCGGCGCCTTCGCAGAGCGGTCGAAGACGATCGAGGCGTAGTACTCCTCGGCGATGCTCGAGGCGCCCTCGATCCAGACCTCATGGACCGTGAAGCCCTTGATGTCCATGCCGAGGATGTCGGTGGCGTACTTGGTCGCCTCCGCTCTGTCCTTGGCTATCTTCACGCCGCCGGCCTTGCCGCGGCCACCGATCAGCACTTGCGCCTTGACGACGCAGGGGTATCCAATTTCATCAGCTGCCGCGACGGCTTCGTCAACCGTCTTGGCAGGCTTCCCGGAGGGGACCGGGATTCCATGTCGGGCGAAAAGTTGCTTGCCCTGATATTCGAGCAGGTCCATAGCGCCCGCGGACTCTACTGAGCCCTACCAGAAACCGCCCCCAGAACGCGCGGAGGCCCTGCCAACCGGCATAATGGCCGGCCAATGGCCATTCCCAGAACAGTCAACTTCGTCACCTTCGACGTCTACGGAACCCTGATCGACTGGGATACCGGGGCGTACGACGCATTCGCCAGAGAGGCGAGACGCGACGGCTTCACGATCGACCGCGACGCGCTGATCCCGCTGTTCCACTCGATCCAGCAGGAGATCCAGGCCGGCTCCTACGAGCTGTACGCCGAGGTGCTGCGCCGCACCGCCGTCCGCATCTCCGAGGAGCTGGGCTGGGGCCTGGAGCCGTCGCGCTCGGGCTTCCTGCCCGATTCAGTCCAGCGCTGGCCGGCCTTCAGAGAGGCCAACCCGGTGCTCGCGAGATTCGCGAGAAGATTTAGAACCGGCCTGATCTCGAACATCGACGACAAGCTGCTCGGTCAGACGCGGCGCCACATCCCGCTCGACTTCGACCTCGTCGTCACCGCCCAGCAGGTCCGCTCCTACAAGCCGGACCCCGCGCACTTCAAGGAGTGCGAGCGGCGCGTCGGCGGCAAGAGAGGCTGGGTCCACGTCTCCGCCAGCTACCCGACCGACGTCGAGCCGCTGCTGAGAATGAGAGTGCCGGTCATCTGGGTCAACCGCGACAGAGTCGCGCTCGAGAGCGGTCAGAAGAAGCCCGACGCCGAGGTCTCGAGCCTCCGCGAGGCGCTCAGACTGCTCACCGGCGACTGACGCGTCGGCGATGCGCGCCGTCAGCGTCCACCCGGACGTCATCGTCGTCACCAGCCGGATCTGGAAGACGACCGCGACGCTCGTGCGCAGCGGCGGCGAGGCGTTCCTGATCGACTCGCCGATCCTGCCCGACGAGCTCGACGTGCTGCCGGCGCTCGCCGAGCAGGCCGAGTTCCCGGTGACGGGGCTGCTGGCGACGCACGCCGACTGGGACCACCTGCTCGGCCTCTACGCCTTCCCGGAGGCGGCGCTCGGCGTCGGCGAGACGACCGCGGCGCGGCTGACCGCCGAGCCCGGCGCCGCCGCCCGCGAGCTGCGCGCCTTCGACGAGGAGTACTACGTCGACCGCCCGCGGCCGTTCTCGGTGCCCGGCGTGCAGGCGCTGCCGGTGCCCGGCTACTGCGCCGTCGGGGAGCAGGAGCTGGAGCTGCACCCGGCCGACGGCCACACCGCCGACGGCACCGCCGTCTGGGTCCCGTGGGCGCGCGTGCTGGTCGTCGGCGACTACCTCTCATCGCACGCGATCCCGGAGCTGTCGCCGGGCGCGTCGATCGACAAGTACCTCGCGACGCTGAGACGGTTCGGCCCGCTGCTGACGCAGGCCGACGTCGTCGTCCCCGGCCACGGCGAGCCGCTCGACGGCGCCCGCGCCGCGGCGATCCTGCGCGAGGACGTCGCCTACCTCGAGGCGCTGCGCGGCGACGCCCCCGAGCAGGCGCCGCTGCCGCTCGCCCGCCGCTCCGGCGCGCAGAAGAACCTGCACGAGTACAACCTCTCGCTGCTGCGCGACGGCAAGGCCAGCTGAGCGCCGGGCCCCGCCGCTGCGGGCGGGCCTCCGCCGCCGGGGCTACTGCTGCTCGTCGCCGAGCGGGCGGGCGAGGACGACGTCGCGCTTGCCGCCGGAGCGGCCGAAGCGGAAGCCGTAGCGCTGGTAGAGCGCGATCGCCGGCTCGTTGTCCTCGTAGGTGTCGAGCTCGATCCAGCGGCAGCCGCGCTCGCTCGCGCGGTCGAGCGCCGCCTGCACGAGCGCGGCGCCGCGGCCGGCGCGGCGCGCGCCGGGCCGCACGAACAGATCCTCCAGCACGCACTCGCTGCCGGCGCGCCAGAGGTTGAAGCCGAAGCGCAGCTGGCAGATCGCGGCGGCCGCGTCCTCGCCGCCGGGGGCGGCGAGCAGGAACTCGGCCTCGTTGCGCTCCAGCATCCGCTCGACGCCGAAGTGGAAGGCGTTGTCGGAGGGCCAGTCGCGGCCGATGTGATCGCGGAACTCGACCAGCAGTTCCGCGACCGTCTCGGCGTCGTGCAGGTCGGCCCGCCAGACGCGCGGGACGGCGTTCATCGCGCCGGCTCCTCGCGGGAAGGGCGAGCCGCCAGGCGGGCGTCTCCGACGGAGTGCAAGGCCGCAGGCCGCCGCATTTCGCGCCTACGCGGCCGGCTCGGCCGATCTGATGACGGCGATCGTGTCGCCGGCGCTGATCGCCGCGCCCTCGGTGATCGGGATCTCGGCGATCACGCCCGCCTTGTGGGCGGTGATCTCGTTCTCCATCTTCATCGCCTCGATGATGCAGAGCAGCTGGCCCTCCTCGACCGTCTCACCCTGTCTCACCTTGACTCTCCACATGTTGCCCTGCATCGGCGAGGGGAGCGTGTCGGCGCCGCCGCCGGCACCGCCGGCCTTGCGCTCGCGGCGCGGTCTCTTCGCACCGCCCGCGGCCGGGCCGTTGCCGTTGACGGCCACGACGGCCCCGCCGATCGGAGCGGCGCCGATCACGTTGACGTCGAAGCGCCGGCCGGAGACCTCGACCGTGTAGGTCCGCTCGACCTTCGGGTCCTCCTCGTCGTCCGTCGGCACGGGCGGCGGGAACGCGAGCGTTCTGAGCCACTTGCGGTCCTCGACGAGGTCGCGGCAGGTCTCCGCGTTGGCCCACTGCGGGGTGTCGAGGATCGCCGAGTGGAACGGGATCAGCGTCTTCAGCTCTTCGATCTCGTACTCGGCCAGCGCGCGCAGCATCCGGCGCGTCGCCTGCTCGCGGTCGGCGTCCCAGACGATCAGCTTCGCGACCATCGGGTCGTACATCGGCGAGACCTCGCCGCCCGGGCCGACGCCCGAGTCGACGCGCACGCCGGGTCCCGACGGCTCCTTGTAGCCGCCGATCTTGCCGGGAGCGGGAGCGAAGTTGCGCGAGGCGTCCTCGGCGTTGATGCGGCACTCGATCGCATGGCCGCGCAGGACGACGTCGTCCTGCGTCAGCGAGAGCGGCTCGCCGGCGGCGGCGCGGATGCCCTCCTTGACGATGTCGACGCCCGTCACCATCTCGGTCACGCAGTGCTCGACCTGGACGCGCGTGTTCATCTCGAGGAAGTAGTACTCGCCGTCCTGCAGCAGGCCCTCGATCGTTCCGGCGCCGACGTAGTGGACGGCGGCGGCCGCGTCGGTCGCGATCCTGCCGATCTTCGCGCGCAGCTCGGCGTCGACGGCCGGCGCCGGCGCCTCCTCGATCAGCTTCTGGTGGCGGCGCTGGATCGAGCAGTCGCGCTCGCCGAGGTGGATCACGTTGCCGTGGCGGTCGGCCAGCACCTGCACCTCGACGTGGCGCGGATCCGGCAGGTAGCGCTCGAGGTAGACGGTCGGGTCGGAGAAGAACTTCTCGCCCTCGCGCGAGGCGCCCTCGAAGGCGCTCTCCAGCTCGTCGTCGGTCAGCGCGACGCGGAAGCCCTTGCCGCCGCCGCCGCCCGCGGCCTTGACCGCGACGGGGTAGCCGATCGTTCTCTCGATGATCTTGCGCGCGGCTCTGACGTCCTTGACCGGCTCGGTCGTGCCGGGCACGATCGGGACGCCGGCCTTCTGCATCAGCTCGCGCGCGGCGGTCTTGGAGCCCATCGCGTCGATCGCGGCGGCAGGCGGGCCGATGAAGGTGATCCCCGCCTCCTCGCAGGCGGCGGCGAAGGCGGCGTTCTCGGCCAGGAAGCCGTAGCCCGGGTGGATCGCCTCGGCGCCCGATCTCTTCGCGACGTCGAGGATCTTGTCGACTCTCAGGTAGGAGTCGGCGGCCGGGCCTGGCCCGATCAGGTAGGCCTCGTCGGCGCGCTTGACGTGGAGGGCGTCGCGGTCGAGCTCGGAGTAGACGGCGACGGACGCGATGCCCATCTCCTCGCAGGCGCGGATCACACGGACGGCGATCTCGCCGCGGTTGGCGATCAGGATCTTCGAGAACACGCGGCGGAGGTTAGAGGGTGGTGGTCGGAAGTGACCCCGATCTGACGTTGCGAACGTTGCGTCGCCGATCGGTCCGACGCGTGAACGCCCAGCGCACCCCGAACCAGACCACGACGGCGTAGATCCAGCCGAGCAGCACGTCGACGACGTAGTGCTCGCCGCTGTAGACGAGCGCGAACGCCATCACGAGCGGATAGGCGCCGATCAGGAACCGCACCAACGCGGTCCACGCCCGCGAGTTCCCGCTCCCGTCGGGCCCACCGCCGAGCCGCCGTGGAACTCGCAATCCGGAGGACGGCCACAGCTCCAGTGCGATCAGCAGCGAGTAGGCGGCGTGCAGCGACGGCACCGCCGCGACGTCGTTGGCGTACTGGTAGCCGGTGCCGACGACGCCGAATCTCGGCGGCATCCCGAGCTGGCCCCAGATCTGCGGGATGACGCGCGTCGTCTCGCCGATCAGGCCGTGCTCGGCGGCCATCCACGGCGGCGCGGCGGGGAACAGCGCGTAGGTCGCGAAGCCGAGCAGCGCGAGCGCGGCGACGGAGAAGGCGAAGCGGCGGAAGCGCATCCGGTCGAGCTTCCACAGCACGCCGGCGAGCAGCGGCGTCGCGAAGAAGTGCGACATGTAGACCGCCCAGGCGATCACCGCCCACCACGGCAGCGCGCCCGGCACGTACAGCTGCTCCTGCAGCCAGACGGTCGGGACGGTGCCGAAGAACAGCAGCTTGTCGGCGTCGATCTGCGGCAGCCAGAAGGGCTCGAAGATCAGCCCGTCGGCGGCGCCGCGCAGCAGGTCGTAGAGCGCGAGTATCCCGAAGAACGGCAGCCAGTCGATCAGCACGCCGCGCAGCCAGCCGCCGACGTCGCCGAGGGAGAAGGCGAGCAGCCCGACGATCACCCAGCCGGCGATCCAGTCGCGCGTCAGCGGCAGCCCCTCGAAGGCGACGAACCAGACCGTCGCCGCGATCCAGGCGAGCGGGCCGAGCAGCCGCACGACGCGCAGCCACGTGGGCTGGCGCGGCCGCGCCGCCTCCTGCGGCTGCGCGGCCGGCGTCCCGGGTCCGTCTGCGGGTGCGACCCCCGCTGGCGGTGCGCCGCTCGGCTCCATCGAGCGACCTTACCGCCGCGCCCGTGCGCGGCGGCGTGCGGCTCAGGCCTCCGGCGTCACGATCAGGCCCGCGCCGACGGTGTCGTTGGAGGCCTCGTCGATCAGGATGAAGCTGCCGGTGTCGCGGTTGCGCTCGTAGGAGTCGAACGCCAGCGGCGCGCTGAGGCGCAGCTTGACGTGGCCGATCTCGTTGAGCGCGAGGCCGTCTGCCTCGGGGTCTCGCTCGAGCGTCTCGACGTCGAGCTTCCAGTCGATCCCGTCGACGATCGCGCGGGCGGCGCGGGTCGTGTGCTTGATCGCGTAGCGGCCGCCGGCCTTCAGCGGGGCGTCGGTCATCCAGCAGACGACCGCCTCCAGCTCGCGCGCGACGGTGGGCGCGTCCGACGGGCGCGCGATCAGGTCGCCGCGCGAGACGTCGAGGTCGTCCTCCAGCAGCAGCGTCACCGACTCCGGCGGGAAGGCGACGTCCTTGGGGCCGTCGATCGTGTCGATCCCGGCGACCTTCGTCGTGCGCCCCGACGGCAGCACGACGACCTCCTCGCCCGGTCTGATCACGCCGCCGGCTACCTGACCCGCGTAGCCGCGGTAGTCGTGGTAGCGCTCGTCGTTCTGCGGGCGGACGACCCACTGGACCGGGAAGCGCCAGTCGTCGAGGTTGCGGTCGCCCGAGATCTCGACGGTCTCGAGGTGGTGCAGGAGCGTCGGGCCGTCGTACCACGGCGTGTTCGAGGAGCTGTCGACGACGTTGTCGCCCTTCAGCGCCGAGATCGGGATGAACGTGATCTCGGTGAAGCCGTCGAACGGCGCCGCCCAGGCGGTGAAGTCGGCGACGATCGCGTCGAAGACCGACTGGTCGTAGTCGACCAGGTCCATCTTGTTGACGCAGACGACGAGGTGCGGGGTGCGCAGCAGCGCCGAGATCGCGGCGTGGCGGCGCGACTGTCTGACGAGGCCGTTGCGGGCGTCGACCAGCACGAGCGAGAGGTCGGCGGTCGAGGCGCCCGTCACCATGTTGCGCGTGTACTGCTCGTGGCCCGGGCAGTCGGCGATGATGAAGCGGCGCTTGTCGGTCTGGAAGGAGCGGTAGGCGACGTCGATCGTGATGCCCTGCTCGCGCTCGGCGCGCAGGCCGTCGGTCAGCAGCGCGAGGTTCAGCTCGCCGTCGCCGCGGCGCTCGCTCGTCTCCTTCACGTGGGCGAGCTGGTCGGCGAGGATCGACTTCGCGTCGTGCAGGAGGCGGCCGATCAGCGTGCTCTTGCCGTCGTCGACGGAGCCGGCCGTCGCGAAGCGCAGCAGCTCGGTCGTCTCCGTGCCCTCGTCTCTCGGTCGCCCGTTCATCGTCACGGTGGCGGCCATCTCAGAAGTAACCCTCTCGCTTGCGGTCTTCCATCGCGGCCTCGGTCGCGCGGTCGTCCGCGCGCGTCTGGCCTCGTTCGGTGATGTTCGTCGCGGCGATCTCCGCGACGACGCTCTCCAGCGTGGTGGCGGTCGAGGTCACCGCGCCGGTGCAGCTGATGTCGCCGACGGTGCGGTAACGCACCATCTCGGTGAAGACCTCCTCGCCCTCCATCCGCTCCATGAAGTCGAAGGCGGCGTAGAGCATCCCGTCGCGTCTGAAGACCTCGCGCTCGTGCGCGAAGTAGATCGACGGCAGCTCCAGTCTCTCGCGCTCGATGTACTGCCAGACGTCGAGCTCGGTCCAGTTGGAGATCGGGAAGACGCGGACGTGCTCGCCCTTGCGGACGCGGCCGTTGTAGAGCGCCCACAGCTCGGGACGCTGGGCCTTCGGGTCCCACTGGCCGAAGTCGTCGCGGAAGGAGAAGATCCGCTCCTTCGCGCGGGCGCGCTCCTCGTCGCGGCGGGCGCCGCCGAACGCGGCGTCGAAGCCGTGCTCCTCGATCGCGTCGAGCAGGGTGACGGTCTGGAGCCGGTTGCGCGAGGCGCGCGGCCCGGTCTCCTCGACGACGCGGCCCTTGTCGATCGACTCCTGCACCGAGGCGACGATCAGCCGCTCGCCGATCTCCTCGATGCGGCGATCGCGGTACTCGATCACCTCGGGGAAGTTGTGCCCCGTGTCGACGTGCATGACCGGGAAGGGGAAGCGGCCGGGGCGGAACGCCTTCTCGGCGAGCCGCAGCAGCACGATCGAGTCCTTGCCGCCCGAGAAGAGCAGCACCGGCCGCTCCAGCTCGGCGGCGACCTCGCGCATGATGTGGATGGCCTCGGCTTCGAGGGCGTCCAGATGTGAGAGCTCGTAGGTCATGCCTGTTCCGTTGCTGTGGTGTCGGTAGCGAGTGAGGGGGCACGCTCCTCCGCCGGTCCGCTGGCTCTCGCAGAGCGCGAGCGGTGGAGCAGATAGGCCGCGACCGCGACGATCGACGGCACAAGGAAGATGACATAGATCGGAATGTCGGCGCCGGCCTTCTTGGTCAGCGCGAGCGCGGCGGCCAGCAGGACGATGCCCAACAGCGGCCGCAGCGCGTTGTCGGAGATCTTGAAGGCGAGGTTCGATCCGATCCAGACGCCGGGCAGCGAGCCGATCAGGATCGTGCCGGCGAGCGCGAGGTCGACGTTGCCGCTGACGAAGTGCGCGGCGGCGGCGATCCAGAGCAGGATCGCGGCGTGGAAGACGTCGGTGCCGACGACGCGGATCGGCGTCAGGCGGAAGATCATGATCAGCGCGACGGCGATCAGCGCGCCCGAGCCGGCCGAGGTGAGGCCGAGCACGAAGCCGACGCCGATGCCGACGAGCACGGCCGCGACCTTGTGGCGGACGTCGAACTCGAGGATCGTGTCGCGCTCGCCCTTGGAGTCGACGAACAGCGCGCGTGCCAGCACCGCGATGCCGGTGATGAACAGCGCGCCGGCGACGAGGCCGAGGATCGCGGTCTCGAAGTCCTGCCCGCCGAGCGCGTCCTCCAGCCAGTGCAGCGCACGCACGCCGCCGAGCGCGCCGGGGATCGACCCGACGGCCAGCCACAGCGCGATCTTCATGTCGACGCTGCCGCGACGCCAGTGGCGCCAGCCGCCGAGCGTCTTCGTCGCGGCGGCGTAGGCGAGGTCGGTTCCGATCGCCGTCGTCGGCGCGGTGCCGAGCACGAGGATCAGCAGCGGGGTCATCAGCGAGCCGCCGCCGATCCCCGTCATGCCGACCAGCAGGCCGACGCCGAGGCCGAAGGCGATGACGAGAGGCCAGTCCATCGCCCGTCAGTCTTTCACTATCCCGATCGGTTTAACCGACTGGGCGTCACCGTCAGCCATGCAGGCCGCACTCGACCTTGCCGTTGCCGGCCCAGCGACCGCTGCGGTCGGCGGCCGGGACGGTGCAGTGGGTGCAGCCGATCGAGGCGTAGCCACGGTCGTGAAGCGGGTTGTACGGCAGGTCGTGCTCGTGGATGTAGCGCCAGACGTCTCTCTCGCTCCAGTCGGCGAGCGGCGCGGCCTTCCAGATGCCGTGCTTGGCGTCCCAGGCGATCTTCGGCGTGTTGGCGCGCGTCGGCGCCTGGTCGCGGCGGACGCCGACGACCCACGCGTCGACCTGCGACAGCGCCTCCTTCAGCGGGGTGACCTTGCGGATCGAGCAGCACTGGTCGGGGCTGGTCTTCCACAGCTCGGGGCCGAACTCGGCCTCCTGCTGGGCCAGGGACATCCCGGTCCACGGCTCGAACTGCGTGTCGTAGCGCTGCTCCATCGTTCTCCACGTCTCGTAGGTCTCCGGGAAGAGAACACCGGTGTCGAGGGTGAAGATGCGGGCCTCCGGCTCGATTCTCAGCAAGAGGTCGATGAGGACCGACTCCTCCTGCTGGAAGGAGCAGGCGAGGAAGAGGCGTGGATGGAAGCGCTCGACCATCCGGGCGAGCACCTGCTCGGCCGACAGCTCCTCCGCGCCGTCGGTGAGCGTGCTGTCTGTCGGGGCTGCAGCGCTCATGGTCGGAAGAAATTAGCAGAAACCCGAGTGGGTTTCAGGAATTTAGACCGCCGCGGTCAACAAGGGGACCGGGCGACCCGGGGTCAGGCGGCCGCGTCGCGGGCGGCGGCGCCGGCGACGAGCGCGGGCAGTTCGGCCATCTCGGCGAAGGTGCGCGCGCCGGCCTCCTGCAGCAGCGCGGCCGGCGTGCGGCCGCTGTAGCCGAGCACCGCCATGCCGGCGGCGATCCCGGCCTGCACGCCGGCCGGGCTGTCCTCGACGACCGTCGTGGTCGCCGGGTCGAACCCCATCCGCTCGGCGGCGTGGAGGAAGAGGTCGGGCCACGGCTTGCCGCGGCCGACGTCGTCGGCGCTGAAGATGCGGGCGTCGTCGAAGCGGTCGCTCAGGCCGGCGGTCGCGAGGCCGTTGCGGATCCGCTCGTGGTCGCCGCTGGAGGCGACGCAGTACGGGATGCCGCGGGCGTCGAGCCCGTCGAGCGCCTCGGCGATCCCCGGCACCGGCGGCACCTCGCGCGCCGCGTAGGCGGCGAACAGCCGCTCGCGGTAGGCGTCGGCGAGCGCGGCCGGCGGCGGGCCGCCGAGCCGCTCGCTGACGACCTCGACCATGTGACCCCACGAGCGGCCCATGTAGTCGCGCACCGACTCCTCGGTGCTGGTCGGCACGCCGATCCGCGTCAGCTCCTCGGCGAGGATCCGATTGGCGGCGGGCTCCGAATCCACGAGGACTCCGTCGCAGTCGAAGACGACCGCGACGGCGTCGCTCAGGCGGCGCTCAGACAGCGCATTCTCCCTCGCCCCGCTCGACCACGAACGGGATGTTCTTGTTCCAGTCGATGAACAGGTTCATGTTCTCGAGGTTGAACTCGGCCGGCATCGCGAGGTCTCTGACGAGCTCCTCGAACGCTCTCGTGCCGACGCGCGTCGCGAAGGCGTTGAACTCCTCGCCCTCGGTGCGGTCGGACTCGTAGAAGCGGACCCAGCGCTCGACGGCCTCGGGGACGCGCTTGGAGGGCAGGCGCACCTTCAGGCGCGCGCCGTAGCCGACCTCGCCGTTCTCGTACGTGCCGCCGATGTGCGGGATCGAGGCGGGGATGGTCTTGTCGCCGACCTTGATCGAGGCGCCGTAGAAGCCGATGTTGGCGATGTGGTGCTGGGAGCAGCCGTTCGGGCAGCCCGACATCTTGATGTGGATTCTGCGCGTCAGCGGGTCGGTCAGCTCCA
>JAEXXR010000374.1 GCA_023405705.1 Actinomycetes bacterium | reverse complement strand
TGCCGGCCGCGCCGCTCGCGCTCGCGCCCCGGCGCGCTCGCGCAGTCGCTCTCGGTCTCTCGTCGGACACCTCCCGAACGATACCGGAGGGATGGCTCCGTTTCGGCTGCTAGCCTCTTCCGTCGTTCGCTACCGGAGGGCTCCCTCCGGTACGCATGGCCCGCGACACGACGAGACACGAAGGACCTCCTCTCCGCATGACCGACTCACCGCCCCGGCAGCACCACACGGCGACGCTGGCGATCCTCGCGATCGGCGCGCTCGCCTTCTCCCTCGCCCAGACGACCGTCATCCCGGCCCTCGGGGAGATGCAGCAAGAACTGGGCGCCAGCTCCTCCGACATCGCCTGGCTCGTCACCGCGTACTTCCTCGTCGCCTCCGTCGCGACGCCGATCTTCGGCCGCCTCGGCGACATGTTCGGCAAGGAGCGCTACCTCGCCGTCTCGATGGCGCTGTTCGCCGTCGGCTCGGCCGTCTGCGCCGTCGGCGACTCGCTCGCGCTGATGATCGTCGGCCGCGGCCTGCAGGGCCTCGGCGGCGGCGTCTTCCCGCTCTCGTTCGGGATCGTGCGCGACGAGTTCCCGCGCGAGAAGGTCCCGAGCGGGATCGCGCTGCTCGGCGCGGTCGCCGGCATCGGCGGCGCGATCGGCCTGCCGCTCGGCGGCCTGCTCGCCGACCACGCCGGCTTCCACTGGATCTTCTGGCTGTCCGCCGCGATGGGCGCCGGCGCGACCGTCGCGGTCGTCAAGTTCGTGCCGGAATCGCCGATCCGCACCCCCGGCAAGCTCGACCTCGTCGGCGCCGGCATCCTCGCCGTCGGCCTCTCCGGCGTGCTGATCGCGATCTCGCGCGCCAACGACTGGGGCTGGGGCTCGGCGAAGACGCTCGGCCTCGCCGCAGCCGGCCTCGCGGTGCTGGCGCTGTTCGTCGCCTTCGAGCGCCGCCACCCGGCGCCGCTGATCAACATGAAGACGCTGTCGCGCCGCCCGGTCTTCACCACCAACCTCGCGACGCTGCTGGTCGGCTTCGGCCTCTTCGGGACCTTCGTGCTCGTCCCGCAGCTCGCGCAGCTGCCGGAGGCGACCGGTTACGGCTTCGGCCTCAACGCGACCGTCGCCGGCCTGCTGATGGCGCCGGGCGGGATCGTGATGCTGTTCGTCGCGCCGCTGGTCGGCCGCATCGGCGAGCGCAGCGGCTCGAAGCTGCCGCTCGTCGCCGGCTGCCTGATCGCCGCCGGCGGCCTCACCGGGCTGGCGCTCACGCACGGCAGCACGCTGCTCGTCGTGCTGTGGATCTGCGTGATGAACGCCGGCGTCGGCGCCGCCTTCGCCGCGCTGCCGAACCTGATCGTCGAGGCGGTCGACTCGCACGAGACCGGCGAGGCGACCGGCGTCAACACGATCATGCGCAACATCGGCGCGTCGATCGGCTCCCAGGTCGCCGCCTCGATCGTCGCCGGCCACGTGATGGCGGGCGGCCTGCCCGAGGACCAGGGCTTCAAGCTCGCCTTCCTGATGGGCGCCGCCGGCGGCCTCGCCGCGGCCGCCGCCGCCGTCGCGATCCCGGCCCGCCGCCGCGCCCAGCGCGCCGCGGGACAGCTCGCGGCCGATCCGGCCTGATCCGATGACCGCAGGTTTGCTGGTCCCTGAGACCGGCAGACCTGCGGGGTTCGGTGCGGGCGGCGCTCAGGTCGACGCGACCAGCCGGTGCAGCGGCGCCCGTCCGCGCTTGCCGGCCGGCTCGATCAGCTCGGCGAGGCGCAGGCAGTAGACGACGCGCTGCGCCAGCACCAGCGGGCAGCCGGCCAGCAGCCGCAGCTCTCTCGTCGTGAACGGCTCGTCGGGGAGGGCGGGGAGGAGGCCGAGCAGGTCGGCCGGCTCGCGCAGCTCGACCCGCTCGACGATCTCCGCCAGCCGCCGCTGGCCGGGGTCCTTCGTCCGCCGCCGGATCCGCACCGGCTCGGGCCCGCGGATGTGGTCCTCGCGCGTCAGCACGACCTCGAGGGTGAGGTTCGGGTGGGCGAGCAGCGAGGGGAAGGTGACGAGCCGGTCGAACAGGTCGAGCGCCGTCGAGCGGCGCGGCGACCTGCGCGCGCTCAGGACCTCGCCGGCGGCGTCGACCCGCACGATCCGCCGCTCGGCGGGGACGGGGTGGACGATCCGCATGCGGTGGTCGTCGAGCAGCGCGTCGAGCTTCGGCGCGAGCGGGCCGAAGCCGCCGGTCTGGATCTCGACCAGCTCGCCGTCGGCGCGCACGAGGTCGATCACGAAGCGGCCGACCCGCACCTCGGCGCGGTCGCCGGGGCGCGCGAACGCGTCCTTGATCGCGGCGTGCAGCGGCCCCTCGCGGAGCTCTCCGATCCCGGTCGGCGGCATGGCGGCGACGTGCGGCGGGGCCGGCCCGGCTACTCGATCAGCGAGCCGGGGTCGGCCGGCACGTCGACGGCGTGCTCGCGCAGCGCCTCCAGCGGGACGATCTCCAGCGCCTTCTCGTGCGTGGAGGCGAGCACGACGAAGGCGGCGGCGCCGTCGGCGTGGGCGCGCAGCCAGTTGGCCGCGGTGACGCACCAGCGGTCGCCCGGGACGAGGCCCGGGAAGTCGTACTCGGGCGCCGGCGTCGTGAGGTCGTTGCCGATCCCGCGCTGGTGCGCGAGGAACTCCGTCGTGACGACCGCGCAGATCGTGTGGCTGCCGCGGTCGGCCGGGCCGGTGTGACAGCAGCCGTCGCGGAAGAAGCCGGTGACCGGGTCGGTGCCGCAGGGCTCCAGCTCCCCGCCCAGCACGTTGCGCTCGCTCATGCGGGGAGTATCTCCGGGCGGCCGGATGCACGACACCTCGTGCGCGCGTGCGCGACCCCGCCATGGCCTGCAGACGCTCCGCGCGGCCGCGCGCGACGCCTCGGCCGAAGCGCGGGCCGCTCGAGACGCTTGACTTCAAGCCAACTTGAAGATGCATCATCGCCCTTCGACCGCAGCACCTCGACCGACCGGAGGCAGACGATGACGACGATCACCGAGACCGACGCGAGAGCCCGCATCACCGCGGCGGTGACCGCGTGGCCGGGCGTGACGACGGCCGGCCCGGGCGAGCGCGGCGAGTTCTCGTTCATGCTCGGCCGGCGCGAGATCGGCCATCTGCACGGCAGCCGCGTCGCCCACTTCTCCTTCCAGCGCCGCCTCGGCGCGGAGCTGCGCGAGCAGGGCCGTGTCGTGCCGCACCCGATCACCGACTCGCCGTCGCTGGGCGCCCGCCCGATCGCCGGGCCCGACGACGAGCGCGAGGTCGTCGAGCTGCTGCGGCTCAACTACGAGCGGATCCTGGCGCGCTACGGCATGCCGGCCGGGGCGTGAGCGAAGCGCGGCCCGCACGGCGCGCCAGCGGCTTGCCGGCGGCGGAGCGAGCGG
>JAEXXR010000341.1 GCA_023405705.1 Actinomycetes bacterium | reverse complement strand
GGACATCCCCCATGACCCAGATCCCCGACATCAGACTCAACGACGGCAGCTCGATCCCGCAGCTCGGCTTCGGCGTCTTCCAGATCCCGGCCGAGGAGACCGCGAGAGCGGTGACCGAGGCGCTCCGGCTCGGCTACCGCCACATCGACACCGCGGCGATCTACGGCAACGAGCGCGAGGTCGGCGAGGCGATCGCCGCCGCCGGCATCCCGCGCGAGCAGCTCTACATCACGACGAAGCTGTGGAACTCCGAGCAGGGGAGCGACAAGGCGATCGCCGCCTTCGAGGCGAGCGTCGAGAAGCTCGGCACCGCGCCCGACCTCTACCTGATCCACTGGCCGACGCCGGCGCGCGACCTCTACGTCGACTCCTGGAAGGCGCTGGAGAAGCTCAAGGCCGACGGCCGCGTCCGCTCGATCGGCGTCTCCAACTTCCAGCCGGCCCACCTCCGCCGGCTGCTGGCCGAGACCGAGGTCGTGCCGGCCGTCAACCAGATCGAGCTGCACCCGTACCTGCAGCAGCGGGAGCTGCGCGCCGTCCACGCCGAGCACGGCATCGTCACCGAGGCGTGGAGCCCGCTGGCGCAGGGCGAGCTGCTCGACGACCCGGCGCTGCAGCAGATCGCCGAGGCGCACGGCAAGACGACCGCGCAGGTCGTGCTGCGCTGGCACGTGCAGATCGGCAACGTCGTCTTCCCGAAGTCGGTCACGCCGTCGCGGATCGCCGACAACGCGGCGATCTTCGACTTCGAGCTGAGCGACGCCGAGCTGGCCGCGATCGAGGCGCTCGACCGCGACCACCGCACCGGCTTCCACCCCGACGAGATGGAGATCGCCTGACGGCGGACTGCGCGTTCCACGGCGGCGCGCCGAGGCGCGTCGCCGCCCGGGAACGCGCGCAACCTCGGCCGACCGGCGCACGCCACGGCGGCGCGGGCGGATAGCCTTCGCCGCCGCATGGCCGTCCCGCTGTTCGACACCAAGCGCCCCGTCGCGCCGCTGCGCGCGGCGATCGACGCGCGGATCGCGTCGGTGCTCGACGGCGGCGCCTTCATCCTCGGCCCGGAGGTCGCGGCCTTCGAGGACGAGCTGGCGCAGTACCTCGGCGCCCGGCACGTCGTCTCCGTCGCCAACGGCACCGACGCGCTGACGATCGCGCTGCAGGCGCTCGGCGTCGGCCCCGGCGACGAGGTCGTCGTCCCCTCCTTCACCTTCTACGCGAGCGCCGAGGCGATCCCGCCGACCGGCGCCGCGCCGGTCTTCTGCGACGTCGACGGCGCGACGATGAACGTCACCGCCGAGACCGTCAAGGCGGCGCTGACGCCGAAGACGAAGGCGGTCGTCGCCGTCGACCTGTTCGGCAACCCGGCGCCGGTCGCCGAGATCGAGGCGCTCGGGATCCCGGTCGTCGAGGACGCCGCGCAGGCCGCCGGCTCGCGCCTGGACGGCCGCCGCACCGCGGCGCTTGGGACGGTCGGCACGCTCTCCTTCTTCCCCTCCAAGAACCTCGGCTGCTTCGGCGACGGCGGCGCGATCGTCACCGACGACGACGCGGTCGCAGAGCTGGCGCGCACCTACCGCTTCCACGGCTCGCGCGACAAGGTCAGCTTCGAGCGGATCGGCTGGAACTCGCGGCTCGACGAGCTGCAGGCGGCGATCCTGCGCGTGCTGCTGCCCGAGCTCGACGGCTGGGTCGAGGGGCGCCGCGCCGCCTGGTCCCACTACGAGGCGGCCGGCCTGTGGGAGCTGGTCACGCCGCAGGCCGAGACGCCCGGCGCCGAGGCCGCCTGGGGCCTGCAGGTCGTCCGCACGCCGCACGCACGGCTGCTGGAGGAGGCGCTGCCGGCCGCCGGGATCGGCGCCCGCGGCTACTACCGCACCCCGCTCCACCGCCAGCAGGCGCTGCTGCCGTGGGCCGGGGGCGCCGCGCTGCCGGTCACCGACGAGCTGGCCGACACCCACCTCGCGATCCCGATGAACCCGCTGCTGTGCGCCGGCGACGCCGGCGAGGTGACGGCCGCGGTGCGCGCGGCGCTGGCCGCAGAGGGGAAGGCGTAGCCGATGCGGATCTGGGTCGACCTGACGAACTCGCCGCACGTGCTCGTGATGCGGCCCGTGATCGAGCTGCTGAGAGCCGACGGCCACGAGGTCGAGGTGACGGCGCGCGACTTCGCGCAGACGCTGCAGCTGTGCGAGCGCTTCCGCATCGACCACACGGCGATCGGCCACCACCGCGGCGGGAGGCTGTCGGCGAAGGGGCTCGGCCTCGTGCAGCGCTCCGGCGCGCTCGTGCGCTGGGCGCGGCGGCGGGCGCGCGAGCACGGGCCGTTCGACCTCGCGCTCGGCCACGGCTCCAACGACGTGACGGTCGCGGCGCGGCTGCTCGGCATCCCCTCCTCGACGACCTTCGACTACGAGTGGGCGACCGTCCAGCACACCGTCAACTGCCGGCTGGCGCAGGCGGTCGTCGTCCCCGAGGCGATCCCGCCGGAGCGGCTGGCGCGCTACGGCGCGGTGCCGAAGCTCGGCCGCTACCCGGGCCTGAAGGAGGAGTACTACCTCGCCGACTTCGAGCCCGACCCGGCGATCCTCGACGAGCTGTCGCTCGACGTCTCCGAGCCGGTCGTCGTCGTGCGCACGCCGCCCGTCGTCTCGCTCTACCACCGCTTCGAGCACGACACCTTCGGCGCCGTGCTGGCGAAGCTGCAGCAGAGCGGCGCCCAGACGGTCGTGCTGCCGCGCACGCCCGAGCAGCGCGAGCAGCTGCGCGAGGCCGGCGGCTTCATCCTGCCCGAGCGGGCGATCGACGCCCAGTCGCTGATCGCCTACGCCGACCTGATGATCTCGGCCGGCGGCACGATGAACCGCGAGGCGGTCGCGCTCGGAACCCCCGTCTTCACCAGCTTCGAGGGCAGACTCGGCGCCGTCGACGAGCAGCTGATCGCCGACGGCCGCCTGCGCCGCCTGACCGACCCCGCCGAGGTCGTCGTCGCCAAGCGCGCCGGCTCCGCGGAGGGCGGCGGCGCCGACCGCGTCCGCCGCGACCCGCGCGACTTCGCCCGCCTGCTGGCGGCGCCGGTCGGCGGGATCTGAGCGAGCGGGCACGCGGCCGCTGGGCTGCCGACCGGCCGTCCCTGCCCTACAATTCCCGCCAATGCGCCGGTGGTACCGCTCCGGAGCGTTCCCAGTGCACCGCCACTCGCTGATCCAGCTGGTGATCGACGGCGCGCTGGTAGCCCTCGCCTACGTCCTCGCCTTCCAGCTGCGGTTCGATGCCGGCGTCCCCGGTCGCTACGAGACGCTGCGCGACGAGACGATCTACTGGGTCGTCCCCGTCTGCCTGCTGGTCTTCATCGCCTTCGGGCTCTATCAGCGGCTGTGGACCTACGTCGGCCAGCGCGACTACCAGGCGCTCGCGCAGGCGATCGGCGTCTGCGCCGTGCTCGTGCTCGGGACGATCGCGGTGATCCACCCGGTCCAGATCCCGACCCGCAACGGCGTCCAGGTCGCGGTCGGAATGCCGACCGGCGTCGCCGTCCTCTGGCTGCTGCTGATGACCGTCTCGATGGCGGCCGTCCGCTTCCTCGCCCATCTCGCCTTCGAGGGCCGCAAGCGCGGCATGAAGGTCGTCAAGGGCGCCCGCGACGTGCTGGTGATCGGCGGCGGCGACGGCGGCCGGCTGGTCGTGCGCGAGCTGGTCCGCAACCCGATGCTGCGGCTGCGGCCCGTCGGCTTCCTCGACGACGACCCGCGCAAGCGGGGGATGAAGGACGAGCACGGCCTGAAGGTGCTCGGCACGACCTCCGACGCCGACCTCGCACGCGTGCTCGACGGCGCCGAGCCCGACGAGGTGATCATCGCGATCCCCTCCGCGCCCGGCACGATGCGCGCCCGCGTCGTCAGCGCCTGCCGCGCCCGCGGCATCCCGGTGCGGACGCTGCCGACCGTCTTCGAGCTGCTGCAGAGCGAGTCCGGCGGCATGCAGGTGATGCGGCAGCTGCGCGAGCTGTCGATCGAGGACATCCTCGGCCGCGAGCCGGTGCGGATGGAGCTGGAGCGGGTCGGCGCCTACCTGACCAACCAGGTCGTGATGGTGACCGGCGCCGGCGGCTCGATCGGCTCCGAGCTGTGCCGCCAGATCGCGCGCGTCAACCCGCGCCGGATCGTGCTCGTCGACCACGCCGAGGACAACCTCTTCGAGATCCTGCGCGAGCTGGAGGACGAGCGCCACGTCCGCACCGCGGTCCCCGTCCTCGCCGACTGCAAGGAGGAGGAGCGGATGCGGGAGGTGTTCAAGGAGCACCGACCGGCCGTCGTCTTCCACGCCGCGGCGTACAAGCACGTCGGGATGATGGAGCAGAACCCCGTCGAGGCCGTCCGCAACAACGCGCTCGCGACCCGGCTGGTCGCGACGATCGCCGGCGAGCACTCGGTCAAGACGTTCGTGCTCGTCTCGACCGACAAGGCGGTCAAGCCCGCGACCGTGATGGGCGCCTCCAAGGCGCTCGCCGAGTGGGCCGTCGAGGCGGCCGCCGCGCGCCACCCGGAGACGCGCTACGCGACCGTCCGCTTCGGCAACGTGCTCGGCTCCTCCGGCTCGGTCGTGCCGATCTTCCGCCGCCAGATCGCCGCCGGCGGCCCTGTCACGATCACCGACCCGCGCATGCAGCGCTGGTTCATGACGATCCCGGAGGCGGTCCAGCTGATCATCCGCTCCGGCTCGCTGTCGGAGAGAAGCGGCGACGTCTTCGTGCTGGAGATGGGCGAGCCGGTCAAGATCATCGACCTGGCGCGCGACATGATCCGCCTCTCCGGCCTCGATCCCGACAAGGACATCGCGATCGAGGTCGTCGGCGCCCGCGCCGGCGAGAAGTTCCACGAGGAGCTGTTCAACTCCTACGAGCGCCCGCAGGCGACGCCGGCCGAGAAGATCCTCCGCGCCGACCGCGCGCGCCTGGACCAGGCGTGGGTCGAGTCGACCTTCGGCGAGATCAACCTGTTCGTGCTCGAGGGCGACGCCCACGGCCTCGCCCAGAAGGTCGCCGAGCTGGCCGCCGTCCGAACCGCTCCGGGACCCCAGGTACCCTCTTGAGATCGCAGCGCGCCGCCGTGTGCGGCGAGCGGCCCCTGTCCGGCCACTACACTGCCCCGGCTTCTTCATGACCCTGACGTTCGCCCTCTCCGTCCGGAACTTCATCGAGGACATCGGCGCGTACGCCGGCTTCGCCGCCGTCGTCGCCGTCGCCCTGTTCGCGCTGCTGCTGTTCGCCCAGGCCCGCGAGATCAAGCGCCTGCGCGACTGGGGCGCCGACGCGCACGACCGCATCGGGGAGCTGGAGCGCAGCGTCGCCGCCGCGCTCGACATGGCCCGCCGCGCCGCCGCGCGCCCGCAGGCGCCCGCCCCCGCGCCGGTCCAGCC
>JAEXXR010000290.1 GCA_023405705.1 Actinomycetes bacterium | reverse complement strand
CAGCAGCTGCGTCGTCAGCCCCGAGCCGACCAGCACCACGGCGACCGCCGCCGCGGTGCGCGGTCTGCGCCGCGCCAGCGCGACCGCCAGCAGCGCGGCCGCGAGCCAGGCGAAGCGGTCCGGGTCGCACAGCCGTGCGAGCTGCTCGACGAACGGGTGGACGCGCGGGCCGTCGAGGTGGGTGAAGCCGGCGAGGATCCGCGCGTCGAGCGCGTTGACCGCGTCGCTGCGCGTCGCCAGCAGCCAGATCAGCGGCAGGAGCGCCACCGCCGCGATCGCCCCCGCGATCGCGAGCTGTCGGAGCCGAGCCATCGGTTCACGGTGGGAGCAGTGCCTAAAATTCGCTTAAACACTTTTCGCGCCGGATAATTGTGTGAACGGAAGCAGCGCACCGACCCCTTCCGTTCCGCTACATTCCCGCGGCGTGACCACTGCTCGCGCTTCTCGATTCCTCGCCGTCGGCCTCACCGGCGCGGCGCTTCTGCTCGCCGGCTGCGGAGGCGACGACGACAAGTCGTCGGACACCGCCGCCGCGTCGACCTCCACCGCGGCCGACACCACGTCGAGCACCGCGACGACGCCTGCCGATCCGGCCGCGACGCCGATCAGAAACCCGCACAGAAGACCGGTCCAGAGAGCCCACCCGGGCGAGAGACCCGACCAGCTGATCATCAAGGACGTCGTCGTCGGCGACGGCGAGGAGATCGCCGCGGGCGACACCGCGATCGTCGACTACTACGGCACGCTCTACAACAACGGCAGAAGATTCGACTCGTCGTGGGACAGAGGGCGCGAGCCGCTCGAGATCAGAATCGACAACGGCGGCGTCATCGCCGGCTGGTGGCAGGGCGTCCCGGGCATGAGAATCGGCGGTCGCCGCACGCTCGTGATCCCGCCGGAGCTCGGCTACGGCGCGCAGGCCAACGGCGGCATCCCCGCCAACTCGACGCTCTTCTTCACGATCGACCTGCTCGGCATCAGACGTGCGCAGCCGACCGGCCCGGCGCCGGAGGGCCAGCCCGCCGGCTGAGCCACCCGAGCCGCGCGCCGCAGCCGTCCCCGCGAGCGGACGGCGCGGACGAGGCGCTCTTCGCGAAGGGCCCGGTCGGCGACCGGGCCCTTCGTCGTTCCGGGCTCGGCGTTTGACCGCGCCGGTGACGGGCAGCATCGCCTTCGATGGCACGCGGCAGAACGACGATCGCCGAGCAGTTCGTCGAACTGCTGCGGGAGGCCGGCGTCGAGCGGATCTACGGGCTGGTCGGCGACTCGCTCAACCCGATCTCCGACGCGGTGCGCCGGACCGACGGGATCGAGTGGGTCCACGTCCACAACGAGGAGTCGGCCGCCTTCGCGGCCGGCGCCGAGGCGCAGCTGACCGGCAGGCTGGCCGTCTGCGCCGGCTCCTGCGGCCCCGGCAACACCCACCTGATCCAGGGCCTCTACGACGCCCATCGCAGCGGCGCGCCGGTGCTCGCGCTCGCCTCCCACATCCCCTCCACCCAGGTCGGCACGCTCTTCTTCCAGGAGACCCATCCCGAGCGGCTGTTCCAGGAGTGCAGCCACTACTGCGAGCTGGTCTCCCAGCCCGGTCAGATGCCGCGCGTCCAGCGGATCGCGATCCAGACCGCGCTCGGCGAGGGCGGCGTCTCGGTGCTGGTGCTGTCGGGCGACGTCGCCGACGCGGAGGCCGCGAACCCGACCGGCCGCAGCGTGATCGCCGGGCCGGGCGGGACGGTCGTCCCCGGCGAGGACCAGGTGCGCGCGCTCGCCGAGGCGATCGACGCGGCCGAGCGCGTGACGCTCTTCTGCGGCGCCGGCGTGCGCGACGCCCACGCCGAGGTGATGGAGCTGGCCGGCAGGACGCTGGCGCCGGTCGGCCACGCGCTCGGCGGCAAGGAGTGGATCCAGTTCGACAACCCCTACGACGTCGGCATGAGCGGCCTGCTCGGCTACGGCGCCTGCTACGAGGCCTGCCACGAGGCCGATCTGCTGATCCTGCTCGGGACCGACTTCCCCTACGACTCGTTCCTGCCCCAGCGCAACACCGCCCAGGTCGACCGCGACCCCTCCAAGCTCGGCAGGCGGACGGTCGTCGACGTGCCGGTGCACGGCGACGTGGCGGCGACGATCCGGGCCGTGCTGCCGCTGATCGCGCAGAAGAGCGACCGCTCCTTCCTCGACCGGATGCTGCGCGAGCACGCCGGCAGACTGGAGAAGGTCGTCTCGGCCTACACGAGAGACGTCGAGCGCCACACGCCGATCCACCCCGAGTACGTCGCCGCCGTGCTCGACGAGCTGGCAGCGGATGACGCGATCTTCACCGTCGACACCGGCATGAACAACGTCTGGGCGGCGCGCTACCTGACGCCCAACGGACGGCGGCGGGTGATCGGCTCCTGGCGTCACGGGACGATGGCCAACGCGCTGCCGCAGGCGATCGGCGCGCAGGTCTCCCACCCGGGCCGGCAGGTGATCTCGCTGTCGGGCGACGGCGGCCTGGCGATGCTGCTCGGCGAGCTGCTGACGGTGAAGATCCATAGGCTCCCGCTGAAGGTCCTCGTCTTCAACAACGCCTCGCTCGGGATGGTGAAGCTGGAGATGCTCGTCGGCGGCGTGCCCGACTTCCAGACCGACCACGAGCCGCACGACTTCTCCGCGATCGCCCGCGCCGCCGGCATCGACGCAGTCCGGATCGAGGACCCCGCACAGGTCCGCGACGGCCTCGCCGACGGCCTCTCGCGCCCCGGCCCCGTGCTGATCGAGGTCGTCACCGACCCCAACGCCCTCTCGATCCCGCCGAACATCACCGCCGCGCAGGTCAAGGGCTTCGCGCTGGCGGCGAGCAAGATGGTCGTCGAGGGCGGCGTCGGCCGCATGATCGACCTCGCCCGCTCCAACCTCCGCAACATCCCGCGGCCGTAGGAAAGCGGACTGCGGAGGCAGGTTCGCGGGAGCTTGCCTCCCTCAAGCCTGACGCAATTCCACCTCGTCGTTCTGGCGCACCGGCACTCCCGTTAGGCCTGTCGCGTCCCTCTGCCGCCTCGAGTGCGGCAGAACCCATGAACCAGGGGGTTTTGCGATGAGACGCCTGACAGGTGTCGTCGTTGCCATGGCATGCGGCGTGCTGGGTGTCGCGAGCGGGTCCGCGGCGGCGGCGCAGCAGCCGCAGCTGCTGCCCGGCAGCTACACGTGCAGAGCGGTCG
>JAEXXR010000231.1 GCA_023405705.1 Actinomycetes bacterium | reverse complement strand
AGCCGGCGACGACCGCGAGCGCGTCCACCGCCGCCCGCTCGCGCAGCAGCAGCCGCAGCTCGGCGCCGATCCGCGTCGCGGTCACGGTCCTCAGCACCCCTGCCGCGAGCGCCTCGTCGACCAGCGCCGCCGTCGCCGGCTCGGGCTCGAAGCGCAGCCGCGTCGCGTAGCGGACGAGCCGCAGCAGCCGCGTCGGGTCGTCGTGGAAGCTGGCGTCGTGCAGCACGCGCAGCCGGCCGGCATCGAGGTCCTCCAGCGCACAGGGGACGGCGGCGAGGCGGCCGTCGAGTGAGAGCGCGATCGCGTTGACGGTGAAGTCGCGGCGCGCGAGGTCCTCCTCCAGCGTCCCCGGCCGCACCTCCGGCAGCGCACCGGGGCGCGGATAGGACTCGGCACGGGCGCGCACGACGTCCCACGAGCGGCCGCCGGCGCGAACGGTCGCGGTCCCGAAGCGGTCGTGCACCAGCAGCTCGCCGTCGAGCGCCTCCGCCAGCCGGCGCGCGACCGTCTCCGCATCGCCGACGACGACGAGGTCGAGGTCGACCGGCGCCCCGCCGAGCAGCAGGTCGCGGACCGCGCCGCCGACCACCCAGGCGTCCGGGATCGCCCGCAGCACCGGGATCAGCGGGGCCGCGGCCGGCAGACGTAGGAGCCGGTCGAGCAATTCGTCTGGGGTCGCCATCGCAGCGCTGTACTACCATGCGCGGCCGATGTCGAGCCCGAAACCACGCCGACGGCGCGGTCTGCTCGTCGCCCTCGCGGTCGTGCTGGTCCTGCTGGTCGCAGGCGGAGCCGCCGCCTTCCTGCTGCTGCGGGAGCCCGGCGACGTCTCCAACCCGGACGTCGCCTTCACGGCGACCGAGACCACCGAGGCCGAGCCTCCGCCGCCGCCCAGAGCGACGCCGAGAAGACTGGCCGTCGACACCTTCCTGTGGCCGACCTACGGCCTCACCGACACCCGCACCCGCGCCTGGACCAACGCGCCGGACTACCTGCGCCCGCGCTTCAGACGCGGCTGGACCTACCGCGGCCACGCGCTGCTGGAGTTCCCGCCGGTGATCAGAGGCTCGACCCTCTTCCTGCTCGACGACGACGGCTGGCTGCGCGCGCTCGACAAGACGACCGGCGGCATCAGATGGCGCCACCACTTCGGCAGGCTCGCCGCCGCCTCGCCGGCGATCGGCGACGGCAACGTCTACGTCGTCGCGCTGGAGTCGCTGAGAGGCTCCGGCGGCCGCGTCGGCGCCTTCCGCGAGCTCGACGGCAAGCCGCTGTGGTCGCGCGAGCTGCCCAGCCGCGCCGAGTCCTCGCCGCTGCTGCTCGGCAGATCGATCTTCTTCGGCAGCGAGGACGGCACGGTCTACTCGCTCGACAAGCGAACCGGCCGCACGAGATGGACCTACAAGGCCGACGGCGCCGTGAAGGGCGCGCTCGCCTACGCGGACGGGACGCTCTTCTTCGGCGACTACGGCGGCCGCGTCCACGCGATCCGCGCCCGCGACGGCAGCCGCGTCTGGTCGGTCGGCACCAACGGCGCCCGCTTCGGCTTCGGCTCGGGCCAGTTCTACTCGACGCCTGCCGTCGCCTTCGGCCGGGTCTACCTCGGCAACACCGACAGCCGCGTCTACTCCTTCTCCGTCAAGGACGGCTCGCTGGCGTGGGCGATCAACACCGGCGGCTACGTCTACGCGGCGCCGTCGGTCGCTAACGTCAGCGGTCTCGGCCCGACCGTCTACATCGGCTCCTACGACGGCAGCTTCTACGCCTTCGACGCGCGCTCGGGCTCCAAGCGCTGGAGCACCGGCGTCGGCAACCGCATCTCCGGCTCCTCGACGATCGTCGGCGACGTCGTCTACTTCTCCAACCTCGGCTCCGACGACACGCACGGCCTCGACGTCCGCACCGGCAGAAGAGTGTTCTTCTTCCCCGAGGGCTCGTTCACGCCGGTCGTCGCCGACCGCCGCGCGGTCTACCTCGTCGGCTACGCGAACATGTTCGAGATGCTGCCGACGCGCACGCCGCCGGCGTGGAGACGGGCGCAGCGAGCCGCCAAGCGGGCGGCGAGGCTGGAGCGCGAGAGAGCGCGGGCGCTGGCGAGAGCCTCCTCCGCGAGAAGAGCCGCCAGAAGAGCGAGACGCAGAGCGGCCGCCAGAAGAGCGGCGAGCAGAGCGAGACGCAGAGCGGCGGCCAGAAGAGCCGCCAGAAGCGCCAGACGCAGAGCAGCCGCCAGAAGAGCCCGCCAGGGCGACGGCGACCGCTGATCCGCCTTCACCCCATCTGACCGTCGATCAGCGGCGCCGCGTAATGCGCCAGCGCCATCACCGTCAGCTGCGGGTTGACGGTGATCGTCGTCGGGAAGACGCTCGCGTCGCAGACGTGCAGGTTGGCGAACCCGTGGACGCGGAAGCACTCGTCGACGACGCCGCGGCGCGGGTCGGCCGATATCGCGTTGCCGCCCTGCGGGTGGCCGGTCCCGAGCGTGACGTAGTCGGGGTCTGAGACCAGCCCCGGGATCCGCGCGAGGTCGGCCGGCGCGTGCAGCTCGTCGTAGCCCCAGGTGTTCAGCATCACGCGCTCGGCGCCGGCCGCGAACAGCAGCTCGCCGAGCTGCTGCAGGCCGCGCGCGAGCGTCGCGAGGTCCTCGGGCCGCGGCCGGTAGTCGATGTCGGCGCCGCCGGTCAGCGCCTTTCTGACGCGCGCGTTGCCGGCCGTCCCGGCGATCACGCCGACGGCCATCATGCGGTCGTAGCGGCGCATGTTCTCGAAGTGGCGCTCGAACCAGCCCGGCATGTTCAGCGCCTGCGCCACCGGCGGGTTGAACCACGTCTCGAAGACGTAGCCGCCTCGTCTGTAGGGCACGCCGAAATGCGAGATCTGCAGGCCGTCGTAGGCGTCGACCTTCTCCGGCATCTCGGCGGTCAGCGGCGCGCCCATGTTGAAGCCGAGCCCGTGGCCGACCGGCAGTCTCGGCCCGGGGCCGAAGCGGCCGCCGATCCCGCTGCGCAGCAGCAGGTGGCTGGAGGCGACGGCGCCGGCCGACAGCACGACGTCCTCGCAGACGACTTTGACCGTCCGGCCGCCGAGCCGTGCGCGCAGCCCGGTCGCGAGCGCGCGGCCGCCGGGGCCTCTGCGGTCGGTCTCGATCCGCTCGACGTCGCACTCGGCGACGATCCGCACCCGCCCGGGGAAGTCGGCCTGCGCGCGCGGCAGCGTGCGGTCGAGCATCGACAGCTTGCGACCGTAGGCGCAGCCGATGTTGCAGTAGCCGCAGCCGACGCAGTCGCGCACGTTCGCGCGCACGACGCCGACGTCGAGCCGGTCGGGGGCGAGCCCCGCCGCTCTGGCGCCGGCGAGGTAGGCGGCGCCGGAGCGGTTCAGCAGCGCCTCCTGCTGCGGGTGGACGTCGAGGAACCGCTCGACCGCGTCGAAGCTGCGAGCCAGGCGGGCGAGGTCGAGGCGCGCGTCGTGGTGGGCCGCGTCGTTCCAGTGGTCCAGCACGCTGTCGGGCGCACGGAAGCAGACGGCGTTGTTGACGGTCGTCGAGCCGCCGACGCAACCGCCCTGCAGGACCGTGAAGCGGTAGTCGCGCGTCTGCTGCATGATCCCGTCGCCGTACAGCCGGCCGATCATCTCGACCTCGTCCTCGCTGAACTCGTGCGGCTGGACGTACGGCCCGCGCTCCAGCAGCAGCACGTCGCGCCCCGCTCTCGCCAGCTCGTAGGCGAGGATCGCGCCGCCCGCGCCGCTGCCGACGACGCAGACGTCGGCGTGCAGCGTGTCGCCCTCGAGCCCGCCGGGCAGGTCGACGTCCAGTCTCAGCGGCTCCGCTCTCGGCGTCGGCCGGCCACGCTGCGAGAACGGGACGTAGCCGATCGAGCTCCACGCGCGCGGGTCGTTGTAGTAGCCGGCGAACGACAGCTGCTGCCCGACGCGGATCATCACCTGCGTCAGGTTCTTGGCGAAGCGCGGCCACGGCGGCGGCTGCAGGAACCGCCGCTGGAGGAAGGCGCGGCGCGCCTCCGGCTCGATCTGCGACAGCGGCGGCCACGCCGCCATCAGCGGTCGCAGCTCCAGCGCCGTCAGCACGACTCTGTAGACCCAGACGCGTCTGGCGCGGATCGAGCCGACGTACGCCTCGACGTTGGCGGCGACGTCGCGCGGCGGCACCCGCTCCTGCTCGCCCGCGATCAGCGTGTCGGCGAGCGCGACGAGCGCCCGCTGCTGGAGCGGCGCCAGGAACGCGATCTCCTCGCGCGCTCTCCAGGCGGCGCGCGCGGCGAGCAGCAGCGCCGCGGCGAGCCCGCCGCCGAGCGCGATCAGCGCGAGCAGCGGCAGCCACACCTCCGGCGTCCAGCCGAACAGCGGGAACGGCCGCGTCAGGTCGGTGAAGGGCAGGAAGGCGATCGCCGCCGCGACCGGCACGAGCAGCCCGGTCGCGAGCGCTCCGGTCAGCGGCAGCTCCGCACGCACGTCGCGCGCGACCAGCAGGCCGAGCG
>JAEXXR010000108.1 GCA_023405705.1 Actinomycetes bacterium | reverse complement strand
GGTCGGTGGCGGCCGGCCCCGTCGTCGGGGACGCGCGCCTGCCGCACGATCCCGCGGCCCGGCGCCTGGGCCTCGGCGGCCACGCCGGCGCGTTCGGGACGCTCGCGGGTGTCGTCGAAGCGGTCGTGGCATGGCTCGACGGCTCCTGGCTGCCCGAGCCGGCGGCGGCGGAGGCTGTCGCGTGCCAGACCCACGCCACGCCGGGCGGGCATCGCAGCCTCGCCTGGACGCTCGCCGGCGACCCGTTCCACGTCGTCGCCCACGACTGGCCGCCGACCACGCTCTCCCACACGGGCTTCACGGGGGTGAGCGTGGCGCTCGACCCGGTCACCCGTTGGTGGGCCGTGTACCTGAGCAACGCGATCCCCGTCGATCGGGACGCCTTTCCGGTCCTCGTGGCGCGGCGCCATTTTCACGCCGTCGCCGCCGCCCACCTGCGCGCCGTCGGCGACACTCCGACTTCCGCCTGATCCGACGAAAGACGAGAAGAATGACCGATATCGCCGCAACACAGGAACCGACCGGCAGCACGGTGCTCGCGACGCTCCGCGGCATCATGCCCGACCTCTCGCCGTCCGAGGCGCGGGTCGCGCGAGCGGCCGTCAACGACCCCGCGGGGACGTCGGCGTCGACGATCAGACAGCTCGCCCGCCGCTGCGACACCTCGGAGACGACGGTGATCCGGCTCTGCCGCACGCTCGGCTTCGACGGCTATCCGGAGTTCCGGCTCTCGCTCGCCGCGGCCGCGGCGGCGCGCGGCGGCGGGGAGGAGTACCTGTCCGGCGACATCCTGCCAGGTGACACGACCGAGGAGGTCGTCCGCAAGGTCACGGGCGCGGATGCGCAGGCGATCACCGAGACGGCGAAGATGGTCTCGATCAGATCGCTCGAGGACGCCGCGGGCGCGCTCGGTGCAGCGCGCAGGATCGACCTCTTCGGCGCGGGCGCGAGCGCCTTCGTCGCGCAGGACCTGCAGTTCAAGCTTCACCGCATCGGACTGACGAGCCACAGCTTCGCGGACCCGCACTCTGCGATCAGCTCGGCGGCGCTGCTGGGCAGCGGCGATGTCGCGCTGGGCCTGTCGCACACCGGCGCGACCAGAGACACGATCCGCTGTCTGGAGGTCGCCGCCGCTGCGGGCGCGCGGACGATCGCGATCACCAACCACCCGCGCGCCCCGATCGCCCGCAGAGCCGAGATCGTCGTCACGACCGCGGCGCAGGAGACGACCTTCCGGTCTGGTGCGATGGCGAGCCGGATAGCGCAGCTGACGCTCGTCGACGTCCTCTTCGTGCTCGTCGCCCAGCAGCGCGTGGATGTCGCGATGGACGCGCTCCAGCGAACCTACGATGCGGTGCGGCGCGGGCCGAGGGGCAAGCGGTGACCGGCGCGCGCGACACCGCGCCTGCCACGGCCGTCGTGGCGGCCGCGGCTCCGCTGTGGGCGTGCGCCGAGGACGTCCGCTCGGCTGCCGCGCCCGGCGGATGCTCGCACGGCGCCTACCTGGCATGGGTCCGCCGGCTTCTCCCCGACCAGGCGCCGCTGAGAGGCAGGCTGCACACGGTCGCCCTCTCCGGCGAGCCGGTGCGGGTGCTGCGGGCGGTCGACGCGTCGGCCGTCGAGGTCGAGCTGCCGGCCCAGCCGAACGGCTCCGCCGGCTACGTCGGCTTCATGGACGCTGCCCACCTCGGAGCGGACGCGCGCCGGAAGCCGACGCACGTCGTCGCCGAGCGCGGCGTGCTCGCGATGACGACGGGGCCGGCGGCGGAGGCCGAGCCGGTGGAGCTGCCGGCGGGGACGACGGTCGAGCTGCGGTCCGATCCGGCCGCGCGCGGCGACGCCGAGCTGCTGCTCGCGTCGGGTGCGACCGTGCGGCGCTCGCTGTGCGGGCTGCGTCTGGTCGGCGAGCGCGTCGACGCGCTCGAACTGCTCGCGATCGCCGCCCGCTTCGTCGGCGCGCCGTATCTCTGGGGCGGCATCGAGGCGGCCGGCGTCGACTGCTCGGGTCTCGTGCACCTCGCCGCGCGGATCGGCGGGCGCGTCGTCCCGCGCGACGCCCATCACCAGTGGGCGGCGATGCGGATCGACGCCGCTGCGGACCCAGTCGCCGGCGACCTCATCTTCTTCGGCGAGGAGGCGAGCCTGGAGGGCATCGACCACGTGGGGATCTCCTGGGGCGACGGGCGGATGCTGCACGCCCCCGAGGCCGGTCGGCCGGTGGTGCTGGAGCGCCTCTCCGACCGCGCCTGCGCGCGCACGGTCGGGGTCGGCCGGTACGCCGCTTGACCTCGATCCGAAAATTTCACACGAAAACAGGATGCATTTCGTTACTTAGTGACGTATAGTCCCCGGCATGGAGAGAAGCCGGACCCCGGACGGCGCCGCGTCGGGCGCGTCCCCCGATCCGACGCCGAGGCCGGCCGCGAGCGAGCCGCGGCGCACCGCACGACGGAACGTCGCACGCCCGCTGGTCAAGCTGGTCGCCCGCTCGCTGATCCGCATCGCCCTCATGTTCTGGCTCGTCGCGACCGTGACGTTCCTGGCGATCCGGGCACTGCCGGGCAATCCGGTTGACGTGTGGGTGCAGGACATGCAGGGGACGGGCCTGACCGCCAGACAGGCCGAGCAGCAGGCCACGCGCCTGCTCAAGATCGACGTCGACGCGTCGCTGTGGAGCCAGTACGTCGACTACATGCGCAACCTGCTCCACGGCGACCTCGGCAACTCGGTCATCCTGTCGCCGGGCACGCCCGTGCTGGAGATGCTCAGCGGGCGGCTGGCGTGGACGCTCTTCAGCGTCGGTCTCGCGCTGGTCCTCGCATTCGTCATCGGCCTGCAGCTCGGCGGCATCGCCGCGTACCGGCGCGGGACGTGGGCCGACCGGCTGATCACCAACGGCAGCGCGGTGATGGACGCGATCCCGCCGGTGCTCGTGGGGATCGCGCTGACGTTCTACGTCGGCGTGGTGTGGGAGCTGGTCCCGATCCAGTCCCTGCGGGGCGCCTACTCGCCCGACGTCTCGCCCGGCTTCAACCTTCCCTTCGCGTTCAGCGCGCTGGCGCACGTGATCGCGCCGGCGACGGTGTACGTGCTCACGACGATCGGGGTCTGGGCGCTGCAGATGCGCAGCAGCGCCCTGACCGTCCTCAACGACGACTACGTCACCCAGGCGCGTGCGCGAGGCCTCTCCGAGCGGACGATCCGGGTGTCGTTCGTGCAGCGCAACGCGCGGCTGCCGCTCGTCACCGGCTTCGCGATCACGATGGGCTTCGTCTTCTCCGGCTCGATCCTCGTCGAGGAGATCTTCGTCTATCCCGGCGTCGGCCAGCTGCTCGCCGACGCGCTCGCCAAGCGCGACTACACCGTCATGCAGGGCGTGGTGCTCGCCACGACGGTCACGGTACTGATCGCGACCGCGGTCGCCGACGCGCTCTACGGCTGGCTCGACCCGCGCACCCGGACGGAGCAGGAGGCATGAGCGCGACCGAGCAGTCAGCGCTCCCCGAGGTCGCGGCCGCCGTGCCCGCGCGAGGGCTGACGACCGCCGCCGGCGCCGGCGTCCGGCGGCTCGGGATCGGCGGCGCGATCGGCATCGGCGGGCTGCTGCTGATCGTGCTCGTCTGCGCCGTCGGGCGGTTCCTGGTCCCAGCGCCCGAGACCGACGTCGACGCGATCCTGCAGTCGCCGAGCACGGCGCACCCGCTGGGCACGGACTTCACCGGCCGGGACAACCTCGTGCTCGTGGTGCGCGGGGGTTGGGCGATGCTCGAGCTGGCGGTCGTGGCGGGGCTGCTGATGTCCGCGATCGCCGTCGCCGTCGGGCTCCTTGGCGCGTTCGGCGGCGGGCTCGTCGACCGCGTCGTCGTCGGCGTAACGGACGTCTGGCTGACCGTTCCGCGGTTCGTGCTGCTGCTCGTGATCGCGAGCCTCTACCGGTTCGAGTCGACGTTCCTCCTCGCTGCCCTCATCGCCGTCTTCGGCTGGCCCTACCTCGCCCGGCAGATCCGCGCGCAGGCGCTGTCGCTGCGGCGGCGCGAGCACGTCGAGGCGGCTCGCTTGCTGCAGCTGCGAACGAGTCACATCGTGCTGCGCTACCTCGCGCCGGCGATCGCGCCCTTCGTCGTCATATCGACGATCACGGGCATGACGGGCGCGATCTACCAGCAGGTCATCCTCGCGTTCTTCGGCCTCGTGCCGCTGGAGGACAACTGGGGGGTGCTGTTCAGCGTCGCCTACGGGCAGAACGCGATCTACCTGCCCGCCGCCGTGTGGAGCCTGCTCGCGCCGATCGGCGCGATCTGCCTCCTGCAGTTCTGCCTGGTCCTGACCTCGCGGTCGCTGGAGAGCCTGTTCGACCCCCGACTGCGGAGTGCCTCATGAGCGCGCGCAGCACCGTCCTGGAGGTCTCGGGCCTCAGCGTCCAGTACCGGCAGCCGGGCCGCAGCGTCCGCGCTGTGACCGACCTGTCGCTCTCGCTGCGGCAGGGGGAGACGATCGCGCTGATCGGCGAGTCCGGCTGCGGCAAGACCACCGCCGCGTTGGCGATCATCGGCATGCTGCCGGCGGCCGCGCAGGTCGTGTCGGGAACGGTCGAGGTGACGACGGGCGGCCGCTCGATCGACCTGCTCGCGATCTCGCTGCGCGAGCTGCGCGCGCTGCGCTGGCGCCACGTCGCCTATGTGCCCCAGGGCTCGATCAGCGCGCTCAACCCGATCCAGACCGTCGGCCGGCACTTCCGCCAGACCGCACAGGCGCACGACCTCGGCCGCCGCGACGCCGAGTCGCGCGCGTACGAGCTGCTCGCCGCCGTCGACCTCGATCCCGACCGCGTCTGGAGCTCCTACCCGCACGAGCTGAGCGGCGGCACGCGCCAGCGCGTGGTGATCGCGCTCGCGATGCTGCTGGAGCCGGCGGTGATCGTGCTCGACGAGCCCACCACCGCGCTCGACGTGCTCACCCAGGAGGCCGTCCTCAAGACGCTGCTCGAGCTGCAGGCCGCGACCGGCGTCAGCTACCTCGCGATCACGCACGACCTCGCCGTCGCGACCGCGATGGCCGACGAGGTCGTCACGATGTACGCCGGGCGCGGCGTCGAGCACGGGACCGCCGAGCAGGTGCTCGACGGGCCGCTGCACCCCTACACGCACGGGCTGATGCGCTCGATGCCGGCGGTCGACTCCGACCTCGTGGCCGAGCCGATCGGCGGCTACCCGCCCAGCCTCGCCGAGCTGCCGCCCGGATGCTCGTTCCATCCCCGCTGCCCGCTCGCCGAGGAGCGCTGCCGCGGCGGAGGGGCGCCGCCGCTGCTCGCGGTCGGGGATCGCCGGGTGGCCTGCCCGGTGACCGTCGAGTCGACCATGCCGGCGGAGAGCGCTCCATGAGCGGGCTGCTGACGCTGACCGACGTCGGGAAGACCTACCGGCAGCGGCGCCGGACCGTCACGGCGGTCGAGTCCGTCAGCCTGACGCTGCGCGCCGGCGAGATCGTGTGCCTGGTCGGCGAGTCCGGCTCCGGCAAGACGACGGTCGGCCGGATCGTGACGGGCCTCGTCGAGCCGACGGCGGGCGAGCTGCGCCACTCCGGCCGCGCCACCTCGGAGATGGGGCGCGCAGAGCTGCGCGCCCACCGGCTGGGCGTGCAGATGATCCATCAGGATCCGTACGCGTCGCTCAACCCCGGGCTGACGGTCGAGCAGACGCTCGCGGCGCCGCTGCGGCGCCACTTCCGGCTGTCGCGCGACGACGCACGCGGCCGCGTGACCGGGCTCCTCGGGGACGTCGGGCTCACGCCGCCGGAGCTGTTCGCGCCCAAGTATCCGCATGAGCTCTCGGGCGGCCAGCGTCAGCGGGTGGTGATCGCCCGGGCGCTGACGGTGGAGCCGCGCGTGCTGGTCGCCGACGAGGCGGTCTCGATGCTCGACGTCTCGCTGCGGGTCAGCGTGCTGCAGAAGCTGCGCGGCCTGTGCGAGGAGCGACAGCTCGCGGTCCTCTTCATCACCCACGACCTCGCGGTCGCGCGGCAGTTCGGGCGCGGGCACTCGATCGCGGTGATGCAGCGCGGGTGCATCGTCGAGCACCGCCCGACGGCCGAGCTGATCGCAGCGCCCGAGCACCCGTACACCCGCGCCCTGCTCCAGGCGGCACGCCACGAGGGCCTGCGCGCGATCCAGTCATCCCGTCATGTCCACGTCGAGGAGAACCACACATGAGGCTCAAGGCCGCCGCGCTCGTCTGCGCGGCACTGGTGACGCTGTCCGCTTGCGGCGGCGGCTCCAACGGCAGTGACGGCAACGTCGGCGCGACCGAGGCCGGGACGCTCGAGCTGGTCAGCGCCGAGACCAAGGCCAAACCGCCCGCGCGCGTCGCCAGAGGGACCAGACACGTCATCACGGTCGACCTCAGACCCGGCGTCAGATGGTCTGACGGCACCCCGCTCACGGCCCACGACTTCGTCGGCCTCTACGACGTCCGCTGGGCGCAGCAGGACCCCGTCTGGGAGTCGCTGACCGACGTGAATGCGCTCTCGGACACGAGACTGGTGTTCGAGACCTCGACCCTGTCGCCGAACCTCATGCAGCAGCTGATCCGCTGGAACCAGCCGGCGTCCTCGTCGCAGTTCGGCGACGTCTACGAACGGCTCGGAAGACTGCGGGCCGCCGGCACCGCGCCCGACGACGCCAGCGTCGCCGCAGTCCTGAAGGAGATGGAGGCGATCAAGCCAAAGACGACCGTCGCCTATGGGCCCTACGTGATCGATCCCAGATCGGTCACCGCCCAGCAGATGCAGATGAAGAAGAACGAGGGCGGCTACAACGCGGACAAGCTCGGCTTCGACCGCGTCGACGTGGCGTGGGGCTCGACCCAGCAGACCGTCCCGCTGCTGCTGCAGAACGAGCTCGACTACACGACCGACGCGCTCACGCCCTCCGACGTCAAAGCGGTCGCCGCCAACCCGAGCATCGAGCTGATCCGCACGCCGCTGAGCACGGGGACCGGCGTCTGGTTCAACGAGTCCGTCAGACCGTTCGACGACAAGCGCTTCCGCCAGGCGATCGCGCTGATCGTCGACCGCGAGCGCAACGCGAAGGTCTCGCTCGGCGACGCCGCCAAGCCGGTGAAGCACATGGCCGGCTTCAGCGACAACTACGTCGTAGATTGGCTCTCCGACGACGTCGTCGGAGAACTCGACGGCTACGAGGTCGACGAGGCCGAGGCCGCGCGGCTGCTGGAGGAGGCCGGGCTGAAGAAGGACGGGAAGACGTGGACCCGCGACGGCAAGCCGTTCGGGTTCGAGATCATCGCGCCCGCCGACTTCCCTGACTTCCTGGCGTCTGCCAAGGACGTGAGCGCGCAGCTCAACGAGTTCGGGTTCGACACCCATGTGCGCGGCATCCCGGCGGCCAACCGCCCGGACACGATCAAGCAGGGCCGCTACGACGTGATGGTCGACTTCAGCATGGTCTCGACGCCGTCACACCCCGCCACGAGCCTCGACTGGAACATGGCCGAGGGCTTCTTCGGGACCAACGACCCGGAGGCAGACGGTGCGAAGGGGCTCAACTGGCCGTGGCGCCAGAAGGCGCCGGACGGCACGAGCGTCTACGTGCCCGACCTCCTCGCCCGAGCCGTCGCAGGCCTGGAGCAGGAGCCGCAGAGAGGGGCCGTGGAGACGCTGGCGCAGATCTTCAACGACCAGCTGCCGGTGGTCCCGCTCTTCGAGCGCTACACGACCGACCCGATCGCGCACGGGCCGCGGGTGACCGGCTGGCTGCCGAGCGACCATCCGGTCTATGAGAACAACCAGGGCAGCGACCCGTACGCGTCGATCCAGTTCCTGGAAGGCGTCCTCAGACCTACCAGAGGCGGCGACGGGACGTTCCGGACGAGCGCGCCGTACGCGCAGCCGCCGAACTTCTCGTGGAACTACTACGCGCCCAACAGCATGTACATGACCGTCACCTCGCCGGCGTACGACATCGCGTTCCCGCCGCTCTTCTGGTACGCGGAGGCGATCGACACCTATGTCCCGAGCGTCGGCGCGTCGTACTCCGTGGCGGCGGTCCGCTGATCTGCTCATGTCCATCACGGCGGGGGCGCACCGGGCGTCCCCGCCGCCGACCTCAACGGCGGTGAACGCTTTGCGCAACGAGGCGCTGGGACCAAGGTCTCCGAGCACGGAGGACCGCTCGGAGGCGACGCGCGAGATCGACCGCATCTCGATCGAGGACGGCCTCGCGTTGCTGGCAGGCGAGTTCCGTCGGCCGTTCGACGTCTTCGAGCGCCATGCCGTCGAGCTCTCGCCGATCGTCGACGCGATCGTCGACCGCGTCCGCCGCGGTGGACGCGTCCACTACTTCGGAGCCGGCACGTCCGGCCGCCTCGCGGCACTCGACGCCGCCGAGATCCCGCCGACGTTCGGCGTGCCGCCGACGGTGTTCCGGGTGCACATCGCCGGCGGCGAGCGAGCGCTCACGACTGCGGTCGAAGACGCCGAGGACGACACCGGCGCCGGCGCGCGCGAGGGCGAGCGCGTCGCATCGGGAGACGTCGCGGTCGGTCTGGCAGCCAGCGGACGCACGCCCTACGTCCTGGCCGCGCTGGTCGCGGCGAGAGCGCAGGGCGCGTTCACGGCGCTCATCGACTGCAACGACGGCGCGCCCTCGCAGGTGGACTGCCGGGTCACGCTGCCGACCGGACCGGAGCCGATCGCCGGCTCGACCCGGCTCAACGCGGCGACCGTGCAGAAGCTCGCGCTGAACGCGATCTCGACGCTGGCGATGGTCCATCTCGGGCGCACCTACTCCAACCTCATGGTCTGCGTGCAGCCCACCAACGCCAAGCTGCGCGAGCGACTCGCGCTGATGCTGCGCGAGATCAGCGGCGCCTCGCCGGCCCAAGTCGACGCGGCGCTCGTCGCGGCCGGGAACGAGGGCGGCCCAGCCCTGGCGATGCTGATGCGGGGATGGGACGCCGTGCAGGCACGCCGCGTCCTCGACGAGGGCACGGCACTGCGCACTCGGCTCGACGGCGGCCCCGGCGGCGGATGACGCCGCACGGGGAGCGGCCCGCCCAGCGCCGCTCCCCTACCTCCGCCGGATCCAGCGCAGCGGGCCCAGGCGCCGCACGGCTCGATCGAGCCCCGGCTCCTCGGCGAGCCGATAGCGGTTGCCCTCGTACGGCGTCGCCGCGCACGAACCGGTGTCGATCGACCACCACGCGGTGTCGAGATCATGGACGGCGCCGGGCGCGACGGTCGCGGCGAGGGCCGCCGCGGCCGAGACGCCGAGGTCGGACTCGAGCATCGACCCGACCATCACCCCGAGGCCGGCGGACTGCGCCGCGCGCGCCAGCCCGAGCCCCGCGTGGAGCCCGCCGCACTTGGCCAGCTTGACGTTGACCATGTCGGCGCTGCCAGCGTCCAGCGCGCGCTCCAGGTCGACGGTCGAGAAGACCGACTCGTCCAGCATCACGGGCACGGGGAGCTCCCGCCGAAGGGCCGCATGACCGCGCAGGTCCGCACGCGCCAGCGGCTGCTCGACGAACTCGACGTCGACGCCCGCGTCGACCCAGGCGGTCACCGCCGCCACGGCGGTCGCAACGTCCCATCCCTGGTTCGCGTCGATCCGGATCCGGACGGGCTCGGACGCCTCCTCGTGGATCCGCAGGACGCGCCGCACGTCGTCGGGGTCGACGCCCACCTTCACCTTGAGATGACGGAACCCCTCCGCGGTGCGCTCCGCGGCCGACTCTGGGGCGGCGTCGGCCGCGATGGTGACGTCGGTGGCGACCGACGACGCCGTCGCGCCCAGGAGCCGGTGCAGTGGCAGGCCCTGCCGGCGTGCGGTCAGGTCGGCAGCGGCGATCTCGCAGGCGGCCTTCGCGCCGGTGTTCCCGACGGCCGCGTCGTCGAGCGCCCGGCCGAGCAGGGGCACCGGCTGGTCGAGGTCCCAGGCGAGCAGGATGTCGGCGAGCGGGCCGCAGACGCAGGACTCGATGCTCGCGAGCGACTCGCCCGTGATTCGCCAGACCTGGGGCGCCTCGCCGAACCCGGTCCGACCTTCGTCGTCGGTCAGCCGGACCGCCAGGCTCGTGAGCGTCGTGGCGCTGCGCAGCGCGGTGACGAACGGCGTGTGCAGCGGCGTCGCGACGCGGGCGACGGCGACCTCTACGACGCGTGCCATCGCGTCCAGCGCTCCCACGTGACGGCGCTGAGCCGGGCGACGAGGCCCTCGGCCGCTGCTTCGGACCCGGTCGTCGTGCAGACGGCCAGCACGTACGCCGGCGCGCGGCCGGGCCGTACGAGCGCGACGTCGTGCGTCACGTCCGCGGTCCATCCGCCCTTGCTGGCCGACCACGCGGTCGCGGGGAGCCCGGCCGGGATCATGTGGCGGTGGCGCTGGGCCGCGAGCAGGTCGAGCGCATGCCGGGTCTGCGCGGGCGGCAGCAGCCTGCCGGCCGCGAGCGAGCTGAGCAAGCGGGCGAGCCCGGCCGCCGTCACCGCGTTCGCGGGACCGTGCACCCTCGCGCTCGCGTCGCCGATGAGGTGGTGCATCGTCATCTCCTCTCCGCACGCGAGCGCCGCCGCTCGGTGCACCGGTCCCCACCCGAGGGTCTCCACGACCACGTTGGTGGCGATGTTGCTGGAGTCGGCCACCATGCGCTCCAGCAGGATGCCGAGCGCGAGGTCGCCGCCCAGGCAGGCCCAGGTGGCGTCGTCTTGGTCGTCGAGCTGCCGCAGCGCGAAGCGTCCGCCCGCGGCGCTGGCGAACGTGTCGCGGACCGCAAGCTCGTCCTCGAGTCGGAGCCGGCCGGCCGCGACCTCGGCCAGCGCAGCGACAAGGACGGCGAGCTTCACGGTGCTCGCGGCGTAGTGTGGGATCTGCGCGCGGCGGCCCGCGACATGGCCGTGGACCGTCCGCAGCTGCACCGACACCTCGCCGGGGGACGCCCCCGCCGCGGCGTCCCAAGCGGCTTCGAGGGCCTCGACCTCGGCGAGCGCGCTCACCACCCCTCCCGGCTCCACAGCGATGCGCCGATCTCTCGCATCGCTGCGAGCACCGGATCGCGCGGATCGGGGGCGGCGTCCGGATCCCAGTTGCAGATCGCGGCGTAGGCGACCCGGCGCCCCCCGAGCGCGAGCAGGCCGACGTCCGCCCGGACCCCGGCGTCGGTGCCGGTCTTGTTCCACAGGAGGATCCCGCGATCGGCGGCGCACCCGTGCGAGAGCGGATCGAGCCCGAAAGCCGATCCCACCATCGACAGGTCGGTGCCCGCCGCCAGCCAGCGGAGGACCGTCGCGCTGACCCGGGGGCCTGCGATCGCGCCCTGCCCGAGCCCTGCGAACAGCGACGCCCAGTCCGCGGCGGAGCCCTCGCTGAGCGTCGCAGGCGACGTCTCGTCGCGGACGTCGCGCACGAGGTCGTGGAGCGTCGACCCGTCCTGCGCATGCTCGGCGGCGCGCGCCTGCACGGCGTCGAGGCCGACGAGCTCGATGAGCGCGTTCGCGGCCAGGTTGTCGCTCACCGATCCGACGAGCGTCGCCACGTCGACGAGCGGCAGGACGTCGCAGGCGAGGTGCTGCCACAGACCGCTGTCGGCCACCGCGGCGATCGAGCGCCGGTCGACGGGCTGGAGCGGGTCGAGCTCGCCGGCCTCCAGGCGCGCGGCGACCTCGACGAGCGCGTAGACCTTCGCGACGCTGGCCGTCCGCAGCAGCCGACGGCTGTCGCGCGATGCCAGCGTCGCGCCCGACGTCGCGTCGCGCAGCTCGACTGACCAGCGCGTGCCGCGGAGCGCGGTCGTGTCGAGCAGCCGCCGCACCTCTCCCTGGATCCAGGGCGTCACGCCGCGACCGCCTCCACGTCGCGCATCACGCGCAGGAAGTTGCGGCCCGCCAGCCCGTCGAGCTCGGCGGCGGACCATCCCCGCGCCCGCAGCGCGGCGAAGAGGCGCGGATAGGACGCGACGTCCTCCAGCCCGACCGTCACGTCGTCGCTGCCGTCGAAGTCGCCGCCGATCCCGACGTGCGCCGCGCCCACGATGTCGCGCAAGTGGTCCAGCTGGGCGACGACGTCCTCGATCGTCGCGCGCCCGGAGGCGCTGACGAGGAACGACACGAAGGTCGCCATCACGATTCCTCCGTTGGCCGGGACCCGGGCGAGGACGTCGTCGGGGACGTTGCGGGGCACGTCGCAGACGGCGCGGGCGTTGGAGTGGCTGAAGACGACCGGCGCGGACGTCGTCGCCAGCGCGTCGCGCGCCGTCGCGTCCGAGACGTGGGAGAGGTCGACGATCATCCCGAGGCGGTTCATCTCGGCGACGACCTGCCTGCCGAAGGTCGTGAGCCCACCGGCGACCGGCTCGTCCGTCGCAGCGTCGGCCCAGGCCGTGCTCTCGTTGTGCGTGAGCGTCATCGACCGCACGCCCAGGCCGTGCAGCCGGCGCAGCACGGCCAGTGAGCTGCCGATCGAGTGCCCACCCTCGACCGCGATCAGCGACGCGATGCGACCGCGCGCGACCGCTCGCTCGACCTCGTCGGCCGTGGTCGCCAGCGCGAGCTGGTCGTAGCGGGCCGTCAGCCGGTGCACGAAGTCGATCTGCTCGAGCGTCGCGACGACCGCGCGGGGCTCGGGGAGGGTGGACGGCACGTAGGCCGCCCAGAGCTGCCCGCGGACGCCGCCCGCGGAGAGCCGCGGCAGGTCGGTGTGCAGCTGCGGCTGGCGCAGCGAGAGGTCGCCTCGATCGAGGTCGCCCGCGAAGACCTCGCGGTGCGCCCAGGCCAGATCGTTGTGCCCGTCGATCAGCACGGGGACATGTGGTTTTTATTCGATGTAGCGAGCATCCAGGTAAAATAGTAACATCACCGCGATGGACGAGAGCAACGACAGCGCCGGGGAGGCGACGACGCTCGCCGTGTCGCACGGCGACGCCGGGGCGGCTGCCCCGTGAACCTGCGCATCCGCGGCGGAGTCGACGTCCATGGCGCTCCGATCGAGATCGGGATCGCCGGCGGTCGCGTGACCGCGTCGGCGCACGAGCTCCCGCTCGACACCCCGATGCTCGACGCGACCGGCCTGACCGTCGCGCCCGGCCTGCTCGATCTCCAGGTCAACGGCGCGGGCGGCGTCGACGTGACTGCGCAGCCCGAGCGGCTCGGCGAGCTCGGCCCGGTGCTCGCGCGGCATGGCGTGACCGGCTTTCTGCCGACCGTGGTCACCGCGCCCGCCGACGCGCGCGACCGCGCGCTGGACGGGCTCGCACGGACCTCGGCGGGCGGGGCGCTGCCGCTCGGTCTTCACTTCGAGGGGCCGATGCTTTCGCCCGCTCGCAAGGGCGCGCATCCCGCGGAGCTGCTGCGCGCGCCCTCGCTCGACCTGATCGCGGGCTGGTCGCGGGCCGCGGGGGTGGCGATGGTCACCCTCGCGCCGGAGCTGCCGGGAGCCCTGGAGGTCGTCGCGGCGCTGCGCGAGCGCGGCGTCGTGGTCGCGCTCGGCCACACGGAGGCCACGGGCGCCGAGGTCGACGC
>JAEXXR010000697.1 GCA_023405705.1 Actinomycetes bacterium | reverse complement strand
ACCCGGTGCAGGTCGCGGCGACGCGCTCGGAGACGGTCGTCGCGCAGGGCACGATCGCCGTCCCGCTGATCGCCGGGGACGCCTGCGAGGGCGTGATCGAGCTGCGGCTGGCGAGCGGCGCGCGCCTCGACGAGCCGCTCGTCGCCGACGTCGCCGCGCTCGCCGGCCAGATCGCCGTCCATCTCCGCTACCGCCGCGGCGCAGCGCTGCTCGACCTGCACGAGCGGGCGCTGGCGGCGACCAACAACGGCATCGTGATCGCCGAGCGCGACGCGGCGGCCGGCTGGCGCGCGGTCTTCGTCAACGAGGCGTTCGAGCAGCTGACCGGCTACCGCTCGGCGGACGTGCTCGGCCGCAGCCTGTCGATGCTGCAGGGCCCCGAGACCGACGCGGAGGCGGTCGCCGAGATGCGCACCGCGCTGCGCGCCGGCGAGGAGTGCTGGGTGACGGCGCGCAACTACCGCCGCGACGGCTCGGGCTTCTGGAACGAGATCTTCCTGATGCCGGTGCGCGACGACGACGGCGTCGTGCGCCGCTACATCGGCATCCTCCACGACGTCACCGCGCGCGTCACCGCCGCCGTCGAGCTGGCCGAGACCGAGTCGCGCTACCGCACGCTGATCGAGACGATCCCGGCCGTCAGCTACATCGCCGAGTGGGACGAGTTCGGCTCGCTGCTGTACGTCAGCCCGCAGATCGAGGAGCTGCTCGGCTTCCCGGCCGAGGGCTGGCTGGGGGAGACGTCGCTGTGGGACACGCAGATCCATCCGGACGACGCCGACCGCGTGATGGAGGAGACGCGCCGCGCCTTCCGCGAGGAGCAGGCGTTCGAGTGCGAGTACCGGCTGATCGCGAAGGACGGCCGCGTCCTGTGGGTGCGTGAGCAGGACACGGTGATCCGCGACGAGCGCGGCAGACCGCGCCTGACGCAGGGGATCATCACCGACGTGACCGAGACGCGGGCGGCCGAGGCGGCGCTCGCGGAGAGCGAGGAGCGCAACCGCGCGGTGATCGGCGCGCTGGAGGAGGGGCTGCTGATCTACGGCCCCGACGGGCGCGTGATCTCCTGCAACGCGGCGGCGGTGCGGATCTTCGGCGTCGGCTCGGCCGAGGAGCTGCGGCGCTCGGGCAGCGAGGGCCTCTCCGGCGTCTCGATGACGTTCGAGGACGGCACCCCGGTCACGCCCGCCAACTCGACCGCCGGCCGCGCGCTGGAGAGCGGGCTGCCGCAGCCGGAGAGAGTCGTCCACTTCCAGCGCGACGACGGCTGGGAGGTGTGGGCGACGGTCACCAGCCATCCGCTGATCAGGGAGGGCGAGAGCCGTCCCTACGGCGTCGTGTCGGCCTTCACCGACGTGACCGAGCGGCGCCGGGCGCAGGAGCAGATCGCCTTCCTCGCCTACCACGACAGCCTCACGAGGCTGCCCAACCGCGCGCTGCTCGACGAGCACCTCGCGCTGGCGCTCGCGCGGGCGAGACGCGGCGGCCAGGCGGTCGCGCTGCTGTACGTCGACCTCGACGACTTCAAGGCCGTCAACGACAGCCTCGGCCATGCCGCCGGCGACGAGCTGCTGAAGCGGATCGCGGTGCGGCTGCGCGGCGTCGTGCGCTCGACCGACCTGCTCGCGCGCCAGGGCGGCGACGAGTTCCTGATCCTGCTGACCGACCTCGACAGAGACCCGCGCCTGAGCGCCGAGGCGGTCGCCAAGCAGGTCGAGACGGCGCTGCTGGAGCCGTTCCACATCGCCGACGCCGAGTTCGAGGTCGGCGCCTCGATCGGCATCAGCATCTGCCCCGACGACGCGACCGACGCCGACACGCTCCTGCGCCACGCCGACGCGGCGATGTACGAGGTCAAGCAGGCCGGCCGCGGCGGGATCGCCAGCTACGGCGGCGACTCGCGCCAGACGCTCGCGCGGCTGTCGCTGACCAGCAAGCTGCGGCGGGCGCTGCAGCGCGACGACTTCGTCGTCCACTACCAGCCGATCGTCGCGCCGGCGACCGGCGAGCTGCGCGCCTTCGAGGCGCTCGTGCGCTGGCAGGACGCCGAGCGCGGCATGGTCGGCCCCAACGAGTTCATCCCGCTCGCCGAGGACGCCGGCCTGATCGAGGCGATCGGCGGCTGGGTCCTGCACGCCGTCTGCGCGCAGCAGCGCGGCTGGGCCGACGCGGGGCTGGAGAGCCACGTCCACGTCAACGTCTCGCCGCGCCAGCTGCGCAGGCCCGACTTCCCGGGGACCGTCCGCAGCGCGCTGGGCCAGCACGACCTCGACCCGTCGGTGCTGACGCTGGAGATCACCGAGTCGGCCGCGATGCTCGACGCCGAGCGCGCCAACCCGGTCGTGCTCGCGCTGCACGAGCTGGGCGTGAAGCTCGCGATCGACGACTTCGGCGCCGGCCACTCCTCGCTCGCGCGCCTGCGCGACGTCCCGGTCCAGACGCTGAAGATCGACCAGTCGTTCCTGCGCGGCGTCCCCGACGACCCGCAGGCCGCCGCGATGATCACCGCGATCGTCGAGCTCGGCGCCGCCCTGCGGATGACGACCGTCGCCGAAGGCGTCACCAGCGAGGCGCAGGCGAGGTTCCTCGTCGCCCGCGGCTGCCCGCTCGCCCAGGGCTTCCACTTCGCCTCGCCGCTGACCGCCACCGAGGCGACGGCGCTGCTGCGGGCGCGCTGAACGGTCCTCGCTGCGCCGCGCGCCGCCTTCCGCTACGCTGAGCAACCGCTGCCCTCTTAGCTCAGCTGGTAGAGCACTTCCATGGTAAGGAAGGGGTCGACGGTTCGAGTCCGTCAGAGGGCTTCACACGAAGGCCCCGCTCCGGCGGGGCCTTCGTCGTTCTCGGCGATGCTCACCCGCCCAGCAGCGCCGCACCGCGCGGAGAGAGGCGGTAGCCGGTCTCCAGGCTCTCGGTCAGGCCCAGCTCCTTCAGGCGGCGGACGTCGGCCTTGAACTTCAGCGTCGCGCGGCCGGCCGCGGCGGCCAGCTCGGCGGCGCGGACGCCCGGGCGGTCGCGGATCAGCTCCAGCGTCGCGGCGGTCCAGGGGCCGCGGCGGCTGCGGGCGTCGATGCGGGTGAGGGTCGCGTTGAGTTCGTCGCGCTCGGCGGGCGAC
>JAEXXR010000073.1 GCA_023405705.1 Actinomycetes bacterium | reverse complement strand
TCGACGCCGCTGGGCACGTCGCAGGCGACGACGGGCACGCCGTGGACCGCCGCCTCCGCGATCGCCTCGATAGCCTCGCCGACCCGGCCGTGCGGCGCGCCGCCGGCGCCGGTCCCGAGCAGCGCGTCGACGATCCCGGCGACCTCGAACAGCGCGCCGGGGTTGAAGATCCGCGGCGGCGCGCCGGGCAGCCGCTCGAGGTTGAAGCGCGCGTCGCCGCGCAGCTCGGCGGGGTCGCAGAGCAGGTGGACGTCGACCTCGCGCCCGGCGTCGCGCAGCAGCCGCGCGACGACGAGGCCGTCGCCGCCGTTGTTGCCCTTGCCGCAGACGACGGCGATCGTCCCGGCCGGCAGGTGGCGCTGCACCAGCTCGAACAGGCCGCGGCCGGCCCGCTCCATCAGCTCGGCGCCGGGGATCCCGCGCTGCTCGATCGCCCAGCGGTCGAGCGCACGCTGGGCGGCCGCGTCGGGCAGCGGGTCGAGCCAGTCGGGCAGCGGCGGCGTCGGCGCGCTCACGTCGCGATCGCCACCGCGGCCGCCTCGCGGCGGGTGTGGGTCAGCGAGACCTTGACCTCGGTGACGCCGAGCGCCTCCGCGTGGCGCGCCGCGTCGCCGTGGAGGCGGATCGAGGGCGCGCCGTCGCCACGGACGACCTCGACGTCGGTGAAGCTCCACGCCTCCAGCCCGAGCGCCTTCGCGACGGCCTCCTTGGCGCAGAAGCGCGCCGCGAGATGCTGCCCGGGACGGGCCCGCTCGGCGGCGTAGGCGCGCTCGTCAGCGGTGAACAGCCGCTCGGCGAGCCTCGGCCGGCGCGCCAGCGCCTGCTCGAGCCGCTCGATCTCCAACTGGTCGATCCCGACGCCGTGCACGCGCCGATCCTACCCCGCGACCGCCGGCCCGATCCGCCCGCCGGGGCGGGCGCGGGCCGCGACCGCGGTGGGAGGCGGGCTACTCGACCGTGACGGTCTTCGCGAGGTTGCGCGGCTGGTCGACGTTCAGCCCGCGCAGGCGCGCCACGTGGTAGGCGAGCAGCTGCAGCGGGATCACGGCGAGCAGCGGCGCGAGCATCCAGTCGGTGCGCGCGATCGCCAGCTGCTCGTCGACGTGGTCGCCGATCTGCTCGTCGCCCTCGGTCGTGACCGCGATCACGTGGGCGCCGCGGACACGCACCTCCTGCATGTTGGAGACGACCTTGTCGAGCACCGGCGACTCGGTCGCGACGCAGACGACGGGGGTCGCCTCGTCGAGCAGCGCGATCGGGCCGTGCTTCATCTCGCCGGCGGCGTACGCGTCGGTCGCGATGTAGGAGATCTCCTTCAGCTTCAGCGCGCCCTCCAGCGCCACCGGCAGGCCGATGTGGCGCCCCAGGTAGAGGAAGAACTCGGCCTGGTAATGGCGCTCGGCGACCGCCTTGATCGCGTCGTCGCCGGCCTCGAGCATCTCCGCGATGCAGTGCGGCAGGCGCTTCAGCTCGCCGACCAGCTCGGTCAGACGGGCCGGCTCCAGCGAGCCGCGCAGCTCGGCGAGCCGCAGCGCGAGCAGGTACATCGCCGCCACCTGGCTGACGAAGGTCTTCGTCGCCGCGACGCCGATCTCCAGCCCGGCGCGCGTGAAGAGGACGCCGTGCGCGTCGCGCGTCGCCTGCGAGCCCATCACGTTCGTGATCGCCAGCACGGTCGCGCCGCGCTCTCTCGCCAGCCGCATCGCCGCGAGCGTGTCGGCCGTCTCGCCCGATTGCGAGATGCCGATCACGAGATCGCCCTCGCCGACGACCGGGTCGCGGTAGCGGTACTCGGAGGCGACGTCCATCTCGACCGGGACGCGCGCCCAGCCCTCGATCGCGTAGCGGCCGATCAGGCCGGCGTGGTAGCTGGTGCCGCAGGCGACGACGACGATCCGGCGCACGCCGCGCAGGAAGTCGTCGTCGATCGAGCCGAGGTCCCCGAGGTCGACGCCGTCGCCGCGCGCCGTGCGGTCGGCGACCGTCTCGGCGACCGCGTCGGCCTGCTCGTGGATCTCCTTGAGCATGAAGGTCTCGTAGCCGCCCTTCTCGGCGGTCTCGGCGTCCCAGTCGATCTCGACGACCTCGCGCTCGATCGGCTCGCCGGCCGGCGACATGAACTCGACGCCGGAGGGGCGCAGCACGACCAGCTCGCCGTCCTCGATGAACTGGACGCGGCGCGTGTGCTCGAGGAAGGCCGGGACGGCCGAGCCGAGGAACTGCTCGCCGTCGCCGCGGCCGACGACCAGCGGGCACTCGCGCCGGACGCCGACGAGCACGCCCGGCTCGTCGGCCGCCATCGCCACGAAGGCGAAGTGGCCGACCAGCTCGGCGTACGCGGCGCGCACCGCGGCCGGCAGGTCGCCGTCGTAGTGGCGCGAGATGACGTGGGCGATCACCTCGGCGTCGGTCTCGGAGGTGAAGACGACGCCGTCGGCCTCGAGCCCGCGCTTCAGGCTCATGTAGTTCTCGACGATGCCGTTGACGACGATGTGGATCCGGCCCGCCTCGTCCTCGTGCGGGTGCGCGTTGCGCTCCGAGACGCGGCCGTGCGTCGCCCAGCGCGTGTGGCCGATGCCGGTCGTCGGCTCCGCGAGCGCGACGGCGGCGCCGCCGCCGTCGCCGGCCGGCCCGACCTGCGCAACCGCGTCGCGC
>JAEXXR010000326.1 GCA_023405705.1 Actinomycetes bacterium | reverse complement strand
CATCGCGGCAGCGTCGGCGACGAGGCGGTCGCCGCGCGCGGCCCGGCGCCGCCGCCGAGGCCGCAGGGGTCGGAACCGCACGTGAAGACGGCACGGCGTGCCTCGCCGTGCCGTCGGTCCCGCTCTCCCTCCAGCTGCGACGCGCGCTCAGACGCGCGCGACGGCGACCGGCTCCAGCAGCCGGTCGGCCAGCTGCGTGCGCCGCAGCATCCCGATCAGGCGACCCTCCTCGGTGACCGGCGCGCTGTCGAGATCGCGCTCCAGCATCGACGTCAGCGCCTCGGTGATCGGCGCGTTGGCGTCGACGACCGAGACGTGGTCCGCCAGCAGGCCGATCCGGACCGAGTCCGGGTCGCGCCGCTCGGCGACGATGCGCACGACGTCGCGCTCCGACAGCATTCCGATCACGTTGCGATCGTCGCCGCACACCGGCAGGGCGTCGACGCCGAACGCGGCAAGCTTGCGCGCGCCCTCGAGCACGGTCTCGTACTCGCTGACGCATTCTCCGACTCCGGTCACGAACTCTCGTGCCGTCTTGCACATACTGCTCCTCCTAAGTTGCGCCCCCCAATCACGGTGCCGAGCTGTGACAGCCGGCCGTCTCGTGCGCGAAGGTCCCCAACCTCGCGCGCGGCCCCATGGCTCTCAGACAGTTCGATGGTAGACGCGACCTCCTCCCGGAATCGTGCGAATGGGATCGCATCAGCTTGGCAGCACAGACGCGGTCGTTCAAGTGACAACCGTTGCGAACACACTGTCGAACAGAGCGTTACGGTGTCATCGCACATCCGAGACGCATGACCGCCGACAGGCGGTGCGCGTCAGATCTGCGGACTGATGACGGTGATCTCGGAGACGGCGGCCTGCGTGCCGTCGGCCGGCTGCGCGGTCACCCAGACGAGCACGTAGCGGAATCTCTGTCCGCCGAGATCGATCGTCGTGTCTCTCGCGGCGCCCTGCTTGGAGCCGAGGTGGGTCCAGCCGGTCCCGGTGACCGATCTCGGCGGGCCGCTCTTGGCTCCGTACAGCTCGAAGGAGAGCCCTGGCGTCGTCGTCGAGACGATCGCCTTCGTCAGTCTCTCGACGCCGGCCAGGTCGACGACGACGCCGGTCGGCGGCGCCGGCACGGCCGGGTCGGGCGACAGCGGCGTTCTCCACGCCGTCGTTCTGGAGCCGTCGACCGCGAGGCTCGGGTCGCCCGGGTCGACGCTGTCGTCGAGGTCGCCGAAGACCGACGCGGCCGCGGCGAGCGCGATGTTCGTCGGGTGCGGTCTCGGCTGCGCTCTTCTTCTTCTCTGCTGTCTGCCGGCGTCGGGATCGTCCTCGACGCTGCCGTCACCGTCGTCGCCCTCGTCGACGTCAGGCGCGTCGTCGTCGGGCGGCGGCGGGTTCGGCGTCGAGGTGTCGACGTCGTCGGAGACGTCCGGGACGAAGTCGTCGGCCGGCGGGGGCGGGGAGCTCGTCCCGCCGGAGGAGCCGCCGGTCCCGAGGCCGCCGCCGCTGCTGCCGCCGGTGTCGGGCAGGTCGAAGTCGTCGGAGCTGTCGGGGAGCGTCGTGTCGGCCGGCGGGACGGTCGTGTCGACCGGCGGCGTCGTCACGGGCGGCGGCGTCTGCGCGATCGTCGTCGGGGGCGGCGGCGGCTGCTTGCCGTCCTGCAGCAGCGTGAAGCCGGCCGCCGACGCGGCGCCGACCAGCACGACCAGCGTCGTCGCGATCCCGACGACGGGCCGCAGCCCCGAGCGTCGCTCCTGCGGCAGCTCGGCGCCGCACTCCAGGCACCAGTGCTGGCCGGGCTCGGCGGGCGCGGAGCAGTTGGAGCAGACGTGCGCGGGAGCGGGCTCCGCGACGGGCTCGTCGGGCTGCCCCTGGGGCGAGTCGGACGCGGACTCCATCTGGGAAACGGTAGCCGATCGGATCGACCGTCTCGCCGTCACCCGCCCGCGGCGCACGGCGGCCGAACGCTCCGATAAGCTCCTGCACGTGCTCACCTTCGCCAACATCGCGACCTCGTACACGGTCGCGCTGCTCATCACCTTCCTCGGCATCGGCGTCGTCGCCAACGTGCTGATCGGCTACGCGGTCGTTCAGGTCTTCGGCGAGCGCGCGCAGAACGCCGAGCTGCGCAACGCCAGCTTCGACTGACCGTCGCGCCCGCGCTCGCACGCCGGCGCCGCCGATCGGTCTCAGCAGGTCATGACGGGCGCCATCGGCGCCCGTTTCGCGTTCTCGGGTGCAGCTCACTGCCTGCCCCGCGAGCCGGCCGTCGTCGCCGCGGCCGCAGCGAGCCCGCGTCCGCCCTCAGAAGGGCAGCGTCGCGGCGAGCTCGCTGAGCTTCGGCGCGTTCGCGTCGCGCTCGGAGACGATCGGCTCGACCTCGGCCGGCCACACGATGCCGACCTCGGGGTCGTCGTAGGCGATCCCCGCCTCGGTGGCGGCGTCGTAGTAGTTCGTGCACTTGTAGGCGACGTCGGCGATCTCGCTGGTGACGCAGAAGCCGTGGGCGAAGCCGACCGGCACGAACAGCTGGCGCATCGACTCGTCGTCGAGCTCGAACGCCTCCCATTCGCCGAAGGTCGCCGAGTCGCGACGGAGGTCGACGACGACGTCGACGATCGCGCCGCGGGCGCAGCGGACGAGCTTGCCCTGCCCGGGGGAGGTCTGGAAGTGCATCCCGCGCAGCGTGCCGCGGCGGGAGCGCGAGTGGTTGTCCTGCACGAACGCGGCGTCGACGCCCGCGGCTGTCCACGCGTCCTCGCGATACGTCTCCGCGAAGAAGCCGCGGTGATCCCCGAACACCTGCGGCTCGATCAGGACCAGTCCGTCGATGCGCGTCTCGAGTCGTCTCACGGCCGGGCAGCTTAGAGAACGGCTCGCGAAGAGGCCGAAGCCCTCGTGCTGAGACCTCGTGGGAAGGAGTGCCAGGCCCTGGCGTCGAAACCTTCGCTGCCTATGAAGCGAGCCACCGCAACGACTCCCACCGCGCCGACGCCCCCGCACGGCCACCAGGCGCTCTCCGACTACATCACCGCGCGGTTCGACGAGTTCTCGCGGTCGCAGAAGGACGTCGCGCAGTACATCGTCGACCACCTCGACGAGGCTGCCTTCCAGACGGCGGAGGAGCTCGCGCGGCGCGCTTCGACGTCGTCGAGCACGGTCGTCCGCTTCTCGCAGGCGCTCGGCTTCGAGGGCTTCCCCGAGCTGCAGCAGGCCGCGCGCGACGAGTACCGCCGCCGGCCCGCGCCGGGCGCCGCGGCCGACGCCGTGCCCGCGGCGCCGCTCTTCTCGCTCGACCAGACCGAGTACGAGACGGCGCTCGCGACCGACCACGTCAACGTCGAGGAGACGGCGCGCAAGCTGTCGCGCAGCGAGGTCGAGGCGGCGATCGAGTCGATCGCGACCGCGCAGAAGGTGCTGATCGCCGGCACCGACCAGATGGCCTTCTTCGCCAGCTACCTGAGGCACCTGCTGTCGCTGCTGGACATCCGCGCCGAGGTCGTCGCCAGCCCCTCGCAGGAGGCGCTCGGCCGGCTGTCGCGGATCGACGAGGAGACGCTCGTGATCGGCCTCTCCGCCGGTCGCCCGCATCCGCTGATCGCGCGCACGATGAAGCTCGCGCGTCATCGCAGATCGCCGACGATCGCGATCACCGACGCGACGCTCTCCGAGGTCGCGCGGCTGGCGCGGATCCGTCTCTACTACTCCTCCAACAGCCCTGCCTACGTGCGCTCGCACACCGCCCTGCTGTCGCTGATCCAGGCGCTGGCGTACGGCGTCTACTCGCGTGACGCCCAGCAGTACGACATGCGCATCAAGGCCTACCGGCTGAAGTAGCCGGTCCCGGACCCGGTCCGCGTCGGCGCGCGGTCAGCGCGCCGCGACGTAGAGGCCCTGGAGCGAGCGCCCGAGGCGGCCGTCGGCGTCGAACAGGACGCTCTCCGCGACGCCGGTCCCGGCGTCGCCGCCGCGGGGCTCGG
>JAEXXR010000324.1 GCA_023405705.1 Actinomycetes bacterium | reverse complement strand
GCTCACGACCCGCCGACGCCTCACGGGATCAGCAGCTCGCAGTCGCCGGCGACCGTGTCGAGGCCGTCGGTGCGGTAGGAGTCGAGGTCGGCGCCGCACTGCAGGTCGTCGGCCTCCCCGCCGCCGTCGAGCAGGTCGTCGCCGGCGCCGCCGTCGAGCAGGTCGGCGCCGTACCCGCCGTACAGCCTGTCGTTCCCGGCGCCGCCGCGCAGCGTCGTTCTCACCGTGCCGTTGGCGTGGAACTCGTCGTCGCCGCTGCCGCCGAGCACCTCCTCGACGTCTATGTTCACTCTGTCGTTCTCGCCGATCTCGCCGTCATAGACACCCGAGTTGAGCGTCACGACCAGCGCTCTCGTGCGTGACGAGTAGTCGACGATGTCGTGTCCCTCTCTCCCGATGATGCTGTCGCCGCCGAGTCCCCCGTCGAGGCGGTCGTCATCGGCGCCGCCGAACAGAGCGTCGTTGCCGTCGCCGCCGAACACCACGTCGTCACCCGCACCGCCCTCGAGGGAGTCGCCTCCGCCGCCGCCGTCGATCACGTCGTCGCCGTCACCTCCGTCGATTCTGTCGGCGGCGTCGCCGCCGATTATCATGTCGGCGCCCGGGCTGGCCAGCACGGTGATCGCGCTGTCGTAGCCGGTCGCGTCGACGCTGTCGTCGCCACCCTCGAGCGCGAAGCCGAGGACCGGCGGCGGAGAGGCGCTGCCCCAGCTGCATTCGAGTGTGTCCCCGCCGACGACGGTGCAGGACGACGGCACCATGCCGGTCAACGGGTCGCCGCCCGCATCCCGGATCGAGACCACCGGTCCGGACTGGGTCACCACGAAGGCGTTGTCGGCACCGGTTCTGTCGAAGACGTGGATCGTCCCGAGCATCGAGACGCTCGTCCAGGCCGAGGCGGCCGACGGGACGGCGGCGAGCGCGGCCGTGACGAGCAGCGCGCCGAGCGCGAGAGCGCGGCCGCGCGGCCGCCGGCCTGCGGCCGTGGATCTGCTGGACATCCAAGGACCCCCTGGTCCGGTGCGACACCGGACGGCGCCGCATTGCGGGTGTGCCGCCACCGGCCGCAGCGGCCGGTGACGTGAGCGCCGACGCGCCTGGAAGGGACTTCTATCCGTCGCCCTGCGCCGCACGCCAGAGCGCTGGACGGATGTTGCGCGCAGGCGCTCCGGCGCCGCTCCGAGCGTCCGCCGCCGATCGCGACCGATACGCTCCCGCCCCATGGGAGAGCAGCTCTACGACGTCGGGCGCGATGTGACGATCTGCGCGGAGCGGTTCGGAGATCCGGGCGATCCGCCGGTCCTGCTGATCATGGGCCTCGGGATGCAGATGGTCCGCTGGCACCCGAGCTTCGTCGACCAGCTGACGAGCCGGGGGCTGCAGGTGATCCGCTTCGACAACCGCGACAGCGGCCGCTCGACCTTCTTCTCCGACCTGCCGGCGCCGAGGCTGGCGCAGCTCGCCCGCCGCCGCTTCGACCCGCGGCAGTACAGGCTGACCGACATGGCCGCCGACACCGCGGGCCTGCTCGACGCGCTCGGGCTCGACTCGGTCCACGCCGTCGGCGCCTCGATGGGCGGGATGATCGCCCAGACGCTCGCCGCCGAGCACCCGCGCCGCGTCCGCTCGCTCGTCTCGATCATGTCGAGCACCGGCAGCCGCTGGCAGGGCCAGCCGGCGCTGAAGACCTATCCGACGATCCTGTCGCGCCCGGCGAGGGACCTCGACGGCTATCTCGCGCAGCAGGTGCGCGTCCACGCCGCGATCGGCTCGCCCGGCCTGCCGGCCGACGATCCGCTCTTCCTCGAGATCGCCCGCACCAGCTACGAGCGCAACCCGGACCTGCGCGGCACCGGCCGCCAGCTCGCGGCGATCCTCGCCTCCGGCGACCGCACCCGCCAGCTCCACCGCATCTCGGCGCCGACGCTCGTGATCCACGGCGACAGAGACCGCATGATCTCGGTCTCCGGCGGCCGCGCGACCGCGCGCGCGATTCCGGACGCCGAGCTGCACGTGATCCCCGGCATGGGCCACGACCTGCCGCGCGAGAACTGGCCGGAGGTGATCGGCTCGATCGTCCACCACGTCCGCGCCGCCGAGGCGGAGCGGGCCAAGCGGGTCACGCCGGCGGCCTGAGCCGCCGATGAGGTGCGAGAACGGGTCGATCAGCGACCCGAAGTCGCACCTCATCGCCATGCGTCAGGTCGTGACCGGCACGGCCCCGACCGCGTTGGCCTTCGCGACCTGCGCGTACCAGCGGGCCGACGCCTTCGGGATCCGCTCCTGGGTGCGGTAGTCGACGTAGACGATCCCGAACCGCTTCGAGTAGCCCTCGGCCCACTCGAAGTTGTCCATCAGCGACCAGACGAAGTAGCCGCGCACATCGGCGCCCTGCTCGATCGCCGCGGCGACCGCGCGCAGGTGGCCGTCGAGGAACGAGATTCGTTCGTGGTCGTCGACGCCGCCCTCGGGGTCGACGTAGTCGTGGAAGGCGGCGCCGTTCTCGGTCACGTACAGCGGCAGGTCGGTGTACTCCTGCGCCACGCGCACGAGCACCTCGCGCAGGCCGTCGGGGTGGATCCCGATCCCGCCCGCGGTCAGCGGCCCGGCGTCGGGCTCCTTGACCCACCCGCGCGGGTCGGAGGGATCGGGGCTGACGAAGTGGCGCTCGTAGAAGTTGACGCCGAGGAAGTCCAGCGGCGCCGAGATCGCCTCCAGGTCGCCGTCGAGCACGTACGACATGTCGGTCGCGACCGACTGCAGCTCGACCATGTCCTCGGGGTAGCTGCCCTTGAAGAGCGGGTCGAGGAACCAGCGGTTCTCGCGTCCGTCGACCCGCCGGGCCGCCGCCACGCTCGCCGCGTCGCCCTCCGCCGCCGCCCACGCCGACGACAGGTTGAGCGTGATCCCGACCTCGCCCGGCACCGCCGCCGCCCGCAGCGCGGCCAGCGACCGCCCGTGGCCGAGCATCAGGTGGTGGGAGGCGGCGACGGCGGCGCCGAGGTCTCTCACGCCCGGCGCGTGACGCCCTTCGAGGTAGCCGATGAACGACGAGCAGTACGGCTCGTTCAGCGTCACCCACATCGGCACGTCGTCGCCGAGCGCGGCGGCGACCAGCGCGCTGTACTCGCCGAACCGCTCGGCGGTCGAGCGGACGGTCCAACCGCCCTCGTCCTCCAGCTCCTGCGGCAGGTCCCAGTGGTAGAGCGTCACCATCGGCGCGATCCCGCGCGCCTTCAGCCCGTCCAGCACCCGCTTGTAGTGGTCGACGACGTGCTGCTGCAGCGGCCCGCGGCCGCCGGGCTGCAGCCGCGGCCAGGCGAGCGACAGCCGGTAGGCGCCGAGGTTGAGCGAGTCGACGAGGTCGAGGTCGCTCTCCCAGCGGTGGTAGTGGTCGCAGGCGACGTCGCCGGTGTCGCCGTGGTGGACCTTGCCCGGCGTGCGCGCGAAGACGTCCCAGATCGACGGCGTGCGGCCGCCCTCCTGCGCGGCCCCCTCGATCTGGTAGGCCGCCGTCGCGGCTCCCCACAGGAAGCCGCCGGGGAATTCGACAGTGCTCATGTTTCTCTCCTACGCGCCCCGCGCGGCGCGCCGGCGCCGGCTGATCGCATCGATGCTCACAGCCGCCACGAGGATGGCCCCCGTGGCGATGTCCTTCGTGCTCGACGGCTTGCCGAGCAGGTCGAGTCCGTTCTCCACGCTCGCGATCACGAGCGCGCCGAGCAGCGCCTGGTAGACGCGCCCGTGGCCGCCGAAGAGGCTGGCGCCGCCGATCACCGCGGCCGCGATCGCCTCCAGCAGCAGCGTGCCGCCGCCGGTCCCGGTCGAGACCGCGAACTGGCGCGAGACGGCGATCAGGCCCGCCACCGCCGCCAGCGCCGCCGCGATCGCGAAGACGAGCACGCGGATCTGGTCGACGCGCACGCCGGCCCGCCGCGCGGCCTCTCTGTCGCCGCCGATCGCGAACAGGTGGCGGCCGAGCTGGGTGCGGGTCGTCAGCGCGCCGAGCGCGACCGCGACGCCGCCGAGCAGCACCAGCATCCACGGCACGCCGAAGTAGCCGTCGAGGTAGGCGACGAGGCCCGCCCCGGCGACCGCGGGCGCGACACCGGCCGCGACCGCTCTCCACGCCGGCCGCACCGCCAGTCCCAGCCGCGTGCGGGCGCGACGCCGCAGCGCGACGTCCGTGCACCAGGCGACCGAGGCGCCGGCCAGCAGCAGCCAGGCGAGCCAGCTCGGCAGGTAGCTGTTGGCGACGCCGCGGACGAACTCGTCCTCGACGCGCAGCTCGCCCGAGTGGCCGAGCAGCGTCAGCTGCACGCCCTGCCAGGCGAGGAAGCCGCCGAGCGTGACGACGAACGACGGCACGCCGATCAGCACCGAGATGCCGCCCTGCAGCAATCCGGCCGCGGCCCCGACGGCGACGGCGGCGGCGATCGCCGCCCACACCGGCCAGCCGTCGTTGGTCAGCAGCACCGCCATCAGCGCAGCGCACATGCCGGCGAGCGTGCCGAGCGAGAGGTCGATCTCGCCGATCAGCAGCACCAGCACGACGGCCAGCGACAGCATCCCGACGACGCCGACCTGGAGCACCAGGTTCGACAGGTTGCGGGCGCTGAGGAAGTTCTCGTTCAGCAGCTGGAAGATCAGCCAGATCACGAGCAGGCCGACGATCACGGGCACGGGGCCCCAGTCGGCGTCGCGCGCCTGGCCGAGGCGGGCGCGCAGGCCGGGGCCGGCCGCCTTCGGCGTCGCCGTGTCCACGACGCTCATCGAGTCACCTCCACGTTCGAAGAACGAGCCGCTGGGCGAGTTCTTCGGGCCGAATCCGAGGCCGCAGGCCGAGCGATTCGGCTCATGCCTTCGCCCCCGACAGCAGCCGCCCGCCGGTGATCGCCGCGACGACCTGGTCCGGCTCCGTCTCGCTGCGCACGAACGTCCCGGCGTTTCTGCCCAGCCGCAGGACCGCGATCCGGTCGGCGACGCGGAAGACGTCGGAGAGGTTGTGCGAGATCACGATCACGCCGAGGCCGCGGTCGCGCAGCGAGCGGACCAAGCCGAGCACCATGTCGGTCTGCTCGACGCCGAGCGCGGCGGTCGGCTCGTCGAGCAGCACGAGCTTCGACCCCCACAGCACGGCGCGGGCGACCGCGACCGCCTGCCGCTGGCCGCCCGAGAGGCCCGAGACGGGCCGCCGCAGATCGCGCAGGTTGACCGACAGCTCGCCCAGCACCTCCCGGGTGCGCTGCTCCATCTCTGCGTTGCCGAGCCGCCGCAGCCGACCCGCCAGGGGCGCGCGCACCAGCTCGCGTCCCAGGAACAGGTTGGCGACGACGTCGAGGTTGTCGCAGATCGCGAGGTCCTGGTAGACGGTCGCGATCCCCAGCTCCGCCGCGGCCTGCGGCGTGCCGATCTTCACCTCGCGCCCCTCGAAGACGATCCGGCCGGAGTCGGCGTGGTGCGCCCCGGCGATCGTCTTCACGAGCGTCGACTTGCCGGCGCCGTTGTCGCCCACCAGGGCGAGCACCTCGCCCCGGTGGACGTCGAGGTCCACGCCGCTGAGGGCGTGGACCGCGCCGTAGGCCTTGCTGATCCCCTCCAGGCGGAGGAGAGGTTCGTCGTTCACTGCGGGCATCTCTCCGCCGCCTTGCCGGTGCAGACTCTCTCCGGCGTCGTGAAGCCGTCGGCGAAGACGGTGTCGACGATGTTGTCGACCGTCACGACGACCGGGTCGAGCAGGATCGACGGCACGTCGCCGGCGCCGTTGTCGGTCGTCGAGGTGGCCAGATCGGAGACGTCCTCGCCCTTGCCGAGCCCGACGGCGACCTCCGCGGCGGCCTCGGCCTCGGCCTTGATCGCCTTGTAGACCGACATCGTCTGCTGGTCGAGCAGGATCCGCTGGAGGCCGGCGTCCGTCGCGTCCTGGCCGGTCACCAGCACTCTGCCGGTGAGGCCGCGCGGCTCCAGCGCGTTGATCACGCCGCCGGCGAGGCCGTCGTTGGCGGCGATCACGCCGTCGACTCTGTCGTTGAGCCGCGTCAGCGCCTGCTCCATCAGCGTGCGGCCCTTCTGCGGGTCGAACTGCTGCGCGTCGCCCTCGTAGCCGAGTCTCAGTCTCCCGGACTCGATCAGCGGGTCGAGCGCTCTGTGCGCGCCGGCCTTGAACTGGCGGCCCGGGGCGATCGACTGGTCGCCGTTGATGAAGGCGACGGTGGAGCCCTCCGGCAGCTCTCTGGCGAGGAACTCGCCCTGCAGCTGGCCGACGACCTCGTTGTCGAAGGAGACGTAGAAGTCGGCGTGGCCGTCGGTGATCAGGCCGTCGTAGGAGACGACGGGGATTCTCGCCTGCTGCGCCTTGTCGGAGATCGCCGCGCCGGCCGCCTCGTCGAGCGGCGAGACGACGATCACGTCGGCGCCGTTGGTGATCGCCGACTCGGTCTGGGTGACCTGCCGCGCCGAGTCGCCCTCGGCGTTGTTGGCGATCACCTTCGCGCCCGGCGCGATTCTCTGCACGGCCGCCTCGAACAGCGGCTTGTCCTGGTTCTCGAAGCGGTCGGCGCAGGTCGAGCAGGGCATCAGGAAGGCGATCGTCAGATCCTCGTTCCCTCCGCCGCCGCCTCCGCCGGTCGTCGTCGTGCCGCCGGCCGCGGCGGTCGTGCCGCTGCCGCCGTCATCCGACGAGCCGCATGCGGCCAGCCCGCCGCCCAACAATGCCGTCGTGGCGGCCAGCGCCACGAGCGATCGCAGGTGCTTCACCGTACGTCCTCTCCTCCGTGGTGTGCAGGGTCTGCGTGC
>JAEXXR010000318.1 GCA_023405705.1 Actinomycetes bacterium | reverse complement strand
CCGTGCGCCCGCGCGCCGAGACGCTACGCCCGCTGCTGCGCCGGCTCGTCGGCGCGCAGCGCCCGGCCGTCAGCGGCACGCGCCGACTGTCGCCGATCGGAGCGTCATCAACAGATGTACCATCAATCGATGTAGAAATCGCTTGCATCACAGAAACACGATGGTACAGTAGGAAACAGGCTGTTTCTACGAGGCGGCGCGACGCCGCGCATCCACCAGGACGGAAGCGAGCACCAGCGATGGCACCGATCAGCGAGCAGACCGAGCTCCCCGCGCACGCCGACGTCGCGATCGTCGGCACCGGCTTCGCCGGCCTCGGCATGGCGATCAAGCTCAAGCAGGCCGGCCGCCACGACTTCGTACTGCTGGAGCGCGCCGACGATGTCGGCGGCACCTGGCGCGACAACACCTATCCGGGCTGCCAGTGCGACGTGCCGTCGAACGTCTACTCGTTCTCGTTCGCGCCCAACCCGGGCTGGACGCGCACCTTCGCGCCGCAGGCCGAGATCTGGGCGTACCTCAGAGCGATCGCGGACCGCTACGAGCTGCGCCCGCACGTCCGCTACGGCGCCGAGCTGACCGGCGCCGAGTGGGACGAGGCGGCCCAGCGCTGGACGGTCGAGACGGCGCGCGGGACGCTGACCGCGCGCGTCCTCGTCGGCGCGATGGGCCCGCTCAGCGAGCCGGCGATCCCGGCGATCCCCGGTCTCGACCGCTTCGAGGGGACGACCTTCCACTCCGCCACCTGGGACCACGACCACGACCTGAGCGGCCGCAGGGTCGCGGTGATCGGCACCGGCGCCTCTGCGATCCAGTTCGTGCCGGCGATCCAGCCGCAGGTCGGCCGGATGACCGTCTTCCAGCGCACCCCGCCGTGGATCATGCCGCGCAGAGACCGCCGCGTCCGGCCGCGCGAGCGGGCGCTCTTCAGATCGATCCCGGCGGCGCAGCGGCTCGTCCGCGACACGGTCTACCTCGGCCGCGAGGCGACGGTGCTGCCGTTCATGAAGCCGGGCCTGCTCGGCAGGATCCCGGAGCAGCTGGCGAAGGACCATCTCCGCCGCTCGGTCCGCGACCCGCAGCTGCGCGCGAAGCTGACGCCGAGCTACGGCGTCGGCTGCAAGCGGATCCTGCTCTCCAACGAGTGGTATCCGGCGCTCCAGCAGCCCAACGTCGAGGTCGTCACCGACGGCATCGCCGAGATCCGCGCCAACGCCGTCGTCACCGCCGACGGACGTGAGCACGAGGTCGACACGATCATCTTCGGCACCGGCTTCCGCGTCACCGACATGCCGTTCGTGAACGTGCTGCGCGGCCGCGGCGGCCGGCTGCTCGGCGACGTCTGGCGCGAGCAGGGGATGCAGGCGCTGCGCGGCACGACCGTCCACGGCTTCCCGAACCTCTTCCTGATGGTCGGACCCAACACCGGCCTCGGCCACAACTCGATCGTCTACATGATCGAGTCGCAGCTGACCTACATGCTCGACGCGCTTGAGACGACCGCCCGCCAGGGCGCCGCCGTCTTCGACCCGACGGCCGCGGCGCAGGCCTCCTTCAACGCGCTGGTGCAGAAGCGGATGAAGGGGACCGTCTGGACCTCCGGCGGCTGCGCCAGCTGGTACCTCGACGCCCACGGCCGCAACACGACGCTGTGGCCCGGCGCCTCGTGGCGGTTCCGCGTCCAGACCCGCCGCTTCGACCCGGCCGAGTACCGTCTCGACGCCCCGATTCCGCACGATCAGTCCGTCCCGGCCGCCGTCGCCTGAACTGCGTCACGCACGGCTCCGGAGGTCCACAATGGCCCCCGAGGGCGACATCCGCGCTTGACGCGGGTGGAGCACGCGGCATATAACAAGCCCTGACGTCGCGCTCGGCGGCGTCGGGGGAACGAAACGAGGAGCAGCTCGTGAAGCGCGTTCACCGAGTCCGCATGCACCTGGGGCCGGTCGTCGCGGGCTGCCATGATCTGATGTCGAGGGGATTGCGCGAGAGCGGGTGCACCGCGCCTCCGCGTCGCGCTGCCCGAAGGACGAGGTGAGGGAGTCGATGGCCGACGTCGAACCACTGCTGCAGACCGGGTCCGACGGCTCTTCGGGGGAGGGGCCGGCAGCGCAGCGCCCGGTCTTCGAGCTGTTCGAGGGGTTCGCGTTGACGAGCGTGTTGGCCTCGCTGGAGCGCTCCGGGCTGCTCGCACGGCTGGAGGGCGGTGCGGTCCCGGCCGACCCGGGCGAGGGCAGGGACGGTCTGCCGCTGGCGACGCTCCGCTATCTTGCCCAACGAGGAGTCGTCGAAGAGACGGACGGGATGTTCACGCTTTCCGAGCGCGGCAGGGAAATCTGCAAGGACAAGGGCTACCTGGTGTGGCTCCAGGGCGGCTACGGCGACGTGCTCGCCGCGCTGGGCGATTTCTCGACCGGCGCGCAGGTCTACGGCAGAGACGTCATACGCGACGGCCGCTGGGTCGCCGACGGCTCGGCGCTGATCGGCCGCGACGACGTCTCGCCGCACGCGACCGAGGTGCTGTCGGGGATCGACTTCAACCACGTCGTCGACCTCGGATGCGGCAACGCCCGCTTCCTGATCGCCGCCGCCAACCGCTTCGGCGTCACCGGCGTCGGCGTCGACCTCGCGCCCGAGGCGTGCGAGGACGCCGAGCACGCGATCGCCGCGGCAGGCCTCAGCGACAAGGTCAAGGTCCGCTGCGGCGACGCGGGCGACCTCGACGCGATCCCGGAGCTGGCCGACGCCGACCTCGCCGTCGCCTTCTTCCTGCTGCACGAGATCTTCGAGCACGGCCGCGACGCGCTGATGACCTACCTGCGCAAGCTCGGCTCGATCATGCCGAGAGGCGCCTACATGCTCGTCGCCGAGGTGCAGCCGGCGAGCGGCGCGCAGGACGAGAAATGGCGCCCCGAGTTCACGCTGCTGCACGCGATCATGCGGCAGGAGCTGCTGACCGCCGAGGGCTGGCACGACGCCTTCGTCGAGGCCGGGTGGTCGCGCCACGAGGTGCGCGATCTCGGACTCCCCGGAGCCGTCCTGCTGCTGTACGAGAACACCGCGCCCGCGGGCGCCGAAGGAGGTGAGTGACCGGATGCAGCTCGCGCAACGGTCCGGACTGCTGATCACCGAGGGCCTTCCGGTCCACGAGGAGATGGACGGGCATCACGACCCGGTCCCGCTCTTCCTCACGCCGGAGACGGTCCCGGGCACCGCCTTCTCGATCGCCGTGGTGGACGCGGCGAGACTGATCGGCGCCCCGCACGCCGATCTGCACGTGCACGACGACCACGACGAGATCTACTTCGTGGCGACGCCGGGGCTGCGCTTCACGGTCGAGACCGAGGAGGAGGCGATCGAGCTCAACTCGCCCGCCACCATCTCGATCCCGGCGGGCGTCAAGCACCGGCTGATCTGCCACGAGGTCGCAACCGACACATGCCCCTTCCTCGGCATCCTGCTGGAGAAGGGGACGCTGGTCGTCTGAGCGACCGGCGCGAGGGGGGAACAGGAGCGATGGAAGCGTCAGCCGTATCGAGAACGAGCCCGCCGCCGCGACCGCATCTGAGGCTCGCCGCGCAGGGCGGTGGCGGCGCGCTGCGCGTCGGCATCATCGGGACCGGCAACATCGGCACCGACCTGCTGCTGAAGGTGCAGCGGTCGCCGCTGCTCGAGTGCGAGCTGTTCGCCGGGCGCAGCGCCAACTCGGCGGGCATACGCACGGCCCGCGAGCTCGGGGTCGAGACCTCCGATCGCAGCATCGCCCCGTTCGTCGAGGACCCGGGCCGCTTCGACCTCGTCTTCGACGCGACCTCGGCCGCCGACGCCAGGCGCCACTACGGGCTGCTGGAGCCGCTCGGGATACCGGTGATCGACCTGACGCCGGCGAAGCTCGGGAAGATGTGCGTGCCGGCGCTCAACCTCGCCGACTGCGTCGGCGAGCCCAACCTCTGCATGGTCACCTGCGGCGGCCAGGCGGCGGTGCCGCTGGCGCGCTGCATCATCGAGACGCAGCCGCACGTCGAGTACGTCGAGATCGTCTCCACGAGCGCCTCGGCCTCGGTCGGGCCGGCGACGCGGATCAACATAGACGAGTACCTGGCGACGACCGAGGCGGCGCTGCGCCACTTCAGCAGAGCCGAGCGGGTCAAGTCGATCCTGCTCGTCAACCCGTCCAAGCCGCCGATCATGATGCAGAACACGGTCTTCGCGAAGGCGGAGGAGGCCGACCTGCCGGCGCTGACGACGGCCGTCGAGGCGATGGTCGAGCGGATACAGGCCTACGTGCCCGGCTACAGGATGGTCGTCGCGCCGCTGCACGAGAACGGCCGCATCGCGATGACGGTGCAGGTCGCGGGCGCCGGCGACTACCTGCCCGCGTACGCCGGCAACCTGGACATCATCACCTGCGCCGCGGTCGCCGCCGCCGAGGAGAACGCGCGCGTCCTGCTGCGCGGCTCCCTGGCGGGGACCGGGCACTGAGGCGGTCGAGGACTGAGGGGGAACCAGTCGCATGGCACAGATCCTGATCAGCGATCCGACGCTGCGAGACGGCAACCACGCCGTCCAGCACCGGCTCAACGAGGAGCAGATCCGCCGCTACGCGGCCGCCGCCAACGCGGCGAGAGTGGCGGTCGTCGAGGTCGGGCACGGCAACGGCCTCGGCGCGTCCTCGCTGCAGGTCGGCGAGGCGCTGCTGAGCGACGCCGACATGCTGCGGATCGCCCGCGAGGAGCTGTCGGACGTCAAGCTCGGTGTGTTCGGCATCCCGGGCTTCGCGACGATGACGCGCGACCTCGACGTCGCGATCGACGCCGGCGCGGACATCTTCCGGGTCGGCGCGCACTGCACCGAGGCCGACCTGACGGAGCGGCACATCACCTACCTGCGCGAGCAGGGCAAGGACGTCCACGGCGTCCTGATGATGTGCCACATGGCCACGCCCGAGCAGCTCTGCGAAGAGGCGCTCAAGATGAAGTCCTACGGGGCCAGAGGCGTGATCGTGATGGACTCGGCGGGCGCCTTCCTGACCGCCGACCTGCAGGACCGGATAGCCCGGCTGGTCGACGCGACGCAGATCGCGATCGGCTTCCACGGCCACAACAACCTCTGCCTCGCCGTCGCGAACTCGGTCGCCGCGGTCGACGCGGGGGCGACGATCGTCGACGGCACGGCGCGGGGATTCGGCGCCGGCGCCGGCAACACCGAGCTCGAGGTGCTCGTCGCGGTCCTGGCCGAGCTCGGCCACGACACCGGCATAGACCTCTACAAGGTGCTCGACGCCGCCGACCTCGCGGAGCGCGAGCTGGTCCAGCAGCTGCCGAGCACCGACTCGGTCGGCATCGTCAGCGGGCTGGCCGGGGTCTTCTCCGGCTACTCGAAGCCCGTCCGCCGGATCGCGAGAGACTTCGGCGTCGACCCGCGCGACGTCTTCTTCGCGCTCGGCAGACGCGAGGTGATCGCCGGCCAGGAGGACGTGATCCTGGAAGTCGCGATGGCGCTCCGAGACGCCGTCGAGGAGCAGAGACTCGAACAGCAGGACGAGCAGACACGCACGACCGAGGGGGAACGGTCATGACGCCACGCACCATCACGAGGACCTTCGACGGCGCCCGTCCGGCGCTGCTGGAGGCCGCAGAGCTGACACCGCACCACGAGGCGCTCGCCCGCCTGCTGTGGCACGCGGAGCTGCAAGGGGAGCCGATCGAGCCGCTCAGCGGCACCTTCCCGGACCTGACGCTCTGGGACGCCTACCGGATACAGACGATCGGGCGCGGCCTGCGCAGCGCCGAGGGCGAGGAGCTGCGCGGCTGGAAGGTCGGCCTCACCAGCCGCGCGATGCAGGAGATGATGAACGTCGACCAGCCCGACTCCGGCTACCTGCTGGAGTCGATGGTCGTCCACAGCGGCGCGCAGCTGCGCGCCTCGCGCTTCATCCAGCCGCGCGTGGAGGCGGAGATCGCCTTCCTGCTGAAGTCGCCGCTGGAGGGCCCGGGCGTCACCCGCGAGGAGGTGCTGGAGGCGACGCACGCCTTCGCGCCGGCGCTCGAGGTGATCGACAGCCGCATCAGCGACTGGCGGATCGGGATCGTCGACACCGTCGCCGACAACGCCTCCTCGGGGATGTGCGTGATCGGCGACTGGGAGCCGGCCGAGGACATCCGCGCCGAGGAGATCGGCGTCAGCCTCGCGGTCGGCCCCGCGCTGGAGCGCGGCCGCGGCGACGCGGTCCTCGGCCATCCGGCCGAGCCGGTCGCGTGGCTGGCGCGGACGCTCGCCGAGCAGGGCCTGCGGCTGGAGCCGGGTGACATCGTGATGCCGGGCGCCGTCGCGCGCGCGGTGCCGATCAGCGCCGGCCAGACGGCCTACGCGACCTACGACAGCCTCGGCGAGGTGAGCGTCAGCCTTGTCTGACGCCAGCAGCCGCTCGGGAGCCGATCGCGAGTTCCTTGCCGGTTCCGCCGAACCGGGCGTTGCGGGGAACTCGCAATACGCTGCACGCGCGCCGGCCGACGCACCGCCGTACCAGGTCGACGCGTACCTGCGCAGCTTCTCCGCGCGCGTGGTGCGCGCGGAGGGGACGGCGGTCCAGCTGGAGGGCGGCGCCCTGTTCCCGGGCGGCGGCGGCCAGCCGGCCGACCACGGGACGCTGAGCGCGGGCGGTCGCAGCTGGCAGGTGACCGGCGCCAAGCTCGCCCGCGACGACAGCGATCCTGCCTTCCCGGCGCCGGGGTACTGGCACCTGCTCGACGAGCCGGCACCGGACGCCGGGACGGAGGTCGCGGGCGAGCTGGACTGGGACCGGCGCTACGCACTGATGCGCACGCACACGGCGCTCCATATTCTGTGTGCCGTGGTGTGGCGCGACTACGGGGCGAAGGTGACCGGCGCGAACATGGAGCCGCTGCGCGGGCGGATGGACTTCGAGTTCGACGCCCTCTCCGGCGAGTTCGTGCGCGAGCTGGAGGAGAAGGTCAACGCGGAGGTCGCCGCCGCGCGGCCGACGCGGGTCGACTTCCTGCCGCGCGCGGAGGCCGACGCCGACCCCGAGCTGATCCGCAACAAGGTCAGCCTGCTGCCCCCGTCGATCACGGTCGTGCGCGTGGTCGGGATCGAGGGGCTCGACCTGCAGGCCGACGGCGGCACCCACGTCGCCAACACGAGCGAGGTCGGGACGATCTCGCTCCCGTCGTACAAGAGCAAGGGCAAGATCAACAAGCGAGTCGAACTCACGCTGACGGGAGGCTGAGCATGCGCGAGCCGCATCGACCGGTGGACAGACAACCGGACTTCCCGCAGATAGAGGAGCGGGTGCTGGAGCGCTGGCGCGAGGAGCGGACGTTCGAGGCGTCGCTGGCGCAGCGTGAGAACGGGCCGATCTTCAGCTTCATCGAGGGGCCGCCGACGGCGAACGGGAACCCCGGCTCCCACCACGTCCTGCTGCGGTCGTTCAAGGACTTCTACATGCGCTACCGCACGATGTGCGGCTACCGCGTGCCGCGCAAGGCCGGCTGGGACTGCCACGGCCTGCCGGTCGAGCTGGAGGTCGAGAAGCAGCTCGGGCTCAACTCCAAGCGCGAGATCGAGGACTACGGCGTCGGCGAGTTCAACGAGCGCTGCCGCGCCTCCAACCAGCACTACATCAGAGCGTGGGAGCGGCTGACCGAGCGGACCGGCTTCTGGATCGACCTGGAGAACGCCTTCCAGACCGGCACACCGGAGTACGTCGAGTCGGTCTGGTGGTCGCTCCACGAGCTGTGGGACAGAGGCCTGATCTACGAGGGCCACAAGGTCGTCCCGTACTGCCCGCGCTGCGGCACCGCGCTCTCCTCGCACGAGGTCGCGATGGGCTACGCCGAGACCTCGGACCTGACCGCGACGGTGAAGCTGCCGGTCACCGAGAAGCGCGGGCCGCTGCAGGTCGGCGACTCGCTGCTGATCTGGACGACGCAGCCGTGGACGCTGTTCGCCAACTGCGCCGTCGCGATCGACCCCGACATCCGCTACGTGCGCGCCAGGCGCGACGGCGAGATCTACGTGCTGGCGGAGGAGCGCGTCGCGGCGGTGCTCGGCGAGGAGGGGGTCGAGATCGTCGACCGCTTCCCCGGCCGCACGATCGTCGACGCCCGCTACGAGCCGCCCTTCCACCACCTGCCCGACCACGGCCCCAAGGGCCACACGGTGCTGGCGGCCGACCACGTCACGCTCGACAAGGGCACCGGCCTCGTCCACACCGCGATGGCGTTCGGCGAGGAGGACTTCGTCCTCTGCGAGCGCCACTCGATCCCGCTCGTCAACCCCGTCCGCGAGGACGGCACCTACGACCAGCGGATCGACGGCTGGGAGGGGATCTTCGTCGGCGACGCGACGCCGAGAGTGATCGAGGAGCTGCGCGCCGCCGGCAAGCTGCTGGAGGCGGCCGACTTCACCCACTCGCACCCGCACTGCTGGCGCTGCGACTCGAAGCTCCTCTACTACGCGAAGGAGAGCTGGTACATCGCGACGCGCGACCAGCGCCACGCGATGCTGAGACAGAACCAGCGGATCGACTGGCGTCCCGAGCACGTGCGCGACGGCCGCTTCGGCAACTGGCTGCAGGGCAACGTCGACTGGGCGCTGTCGCGCGACCGCTACTGGGGCACGCCGCTGCCGATCTGGCTGTGCGACGACCCGTACTGCGACGCGAGGCACTGCGTCGGCTCGATGGAGGAGCTGAGAGCGCTCGCCGGCGCGCTGCCGAGAGACCTCCACCGCCCCTACATCGACGAGGTCACGTGGGGCTGCTCGGTCGAGGGCTGCGCCGGGACGATGAGACGCGTCAGAGCGACGATCGACACCTGGTACGACTCCGCCTGCATGCCGTTCGCGCAGTTCCACTACCCGTTCGAGGGCGTGGAGGAGTTCAGATCCCAGTTCCCGCCGTCGTTCATATGCGAGGGGATCGACCAGACGCGCGGCTGGTTCTACACCTCGCTCGCCGTCTCGACGCTGCTGTTCGACGACATCCCGTTCCAGACCGCCGTCTGCGTCGGCCACGTGCAGGACAGAAACGGCCACAAGATGTCGAAGAGCCGCGGCAACGCGGTCGACCCGTGGGACGTGCTGGAGCGCCACGGCGCCGACGCCTTCCGCTGGTACTACCTCGCCTCCCAGCAGCCGTGGGCCGGCTACCGCTTCTCCAGAGAGGCGGTGCAGGACGCCGTCAAGCAGGTGCTGCTGCCGCTGTGGTCGACGTACTCGTTCTACGTCATGTACGCGAACATCGAGAAGTTCGACGCGCGTGCGGCGGCGGCCGCGCCGAAGCCGGCGCGCCGCAGCGAGCTCGACCGCTGGGCGCTGTCGCGGCTGCAGGGCGTCGTCGCCGAGATGCGAGAGCGGATCGACGCCTTCGACGCGCATGGCGCGACGCAGATCGTGCTGCAGTGGCTCGACGAGCTGTCGAACTGGTACGTGCGCCTCTCGCGCCCGCGCTTCTGGGACAGCTCGACCGCCGCGCCCGCGCTCGCGACGCTGCGCGAGTGCCTGCTGACGACGGTCAAGCTGATCGCGCCGGCGCTGCCGTTCGTCGCCGAGGAGATGTACGAGAACCTCGTCGGCGGCACGACCGGCGTCTTCCGCGCCGAGCCGCGCTCGGTCCACCTCTGTGACTACCCGGTCGCCGACGCCGCGCTCGTCGACGCGAGGCTGGAGAGCGACATGCGCTGGGCGCGCGAGGCGGTCGAGCTCGGGCGCGACGCGCGCGACAAGGCGAAGGTGAAGGTCCGACAGCCGCTCGGTCGCGTGATCGTCTGCACGCCCGAGAGAGGCGGCCGCGAGGCGATCGAGCGGATGCAGGCGCTGATCTGCCGCGAGCTGAACGTCAAGCGCGTCGAGGTCGTCAGCGACCAGCTCGCGCTCGAGCGGCCGGTCGTGCTGCCCAACCTGCAGCGGCTCGGGCCGCGCGTCGGGCGCGACATGCCGGCGATCGTCCAGACGCTGCGTGACCGCGACGGCGACGAGGCGCTGCACGCGCTGCGCGAGCACGGCGTGCTGACCGTCCACGTCGGCAGCGCGAACGACATGTTCGACCCGCCGCGCTCCTACGCCCTCGCCGAGAACGACCTCGTCGTGCGGCGCGAGCCGAGGACCGGCCTCGTGCTGTCGACGCGGGCCGGCGCGGCCGGTCTCGGCCTGGTCGTCGCGATCGACACGGCGATCGACGAGCCGCTGCGGCGCGAGGGCCTCGCGCGCGAGATCGTCCGCGCGGTGCAGGCGAAGCGCAGAGAGGCCGGCGTCGCCGTCACCGACCGGATCGAGCTGCGGCTCGGCGGCAGTGACGAGCTGCTGGTCGCGGCGCGCGAGCACGAGCACTACGTCGCGGCCGAGACGCTGGCGACCTCGGTCCTCTACGTCGGCGCGGTCCTCGACGGGGCGGTCGAGGTCGACGGCCAGCCGCTGTCGGTCGCGGTCGCGGTGCAGGTCCCGGCGCCGGCGTAACGCGGGACGCGCAGGCTCGATGACTGGCTCCGGGGGCTTGACCGGCCCCCTGAGCCGCAGTGATCTGGCGGATCGGCGTGGGCGGGCGCTCGTACGGGCGTCCAGGTGCGGAACGTCACACATCGACATGTAACACCAATCGATGTAACGTGTACTCCCGTCATGTTCGCCGTCATCGATGAACCCGCCGGCGGCGCCGCGATGGGCGAGGTCATCCTCGCCTCATCGGCCGCGCTCGTCCTCACGATCGCCCTGCTCGTCATCGGGCTCGGCCACCGCACCGGCCGCGTCAAGCTGCTCGGCCGCCTCTCCGACTACGCCGAGCGCCGCAGCGGCCTGCCCGGCTGGGTCGGCCTGCCGTCCGCGATCGCGGGCGTGTCGCTGCTGACCGCCGTCATCGGCATGTACTGGGACATCGCCCTCCACATCGACGTCGGGCGCGACGAGGGGCCGCTCGCCAACCCGGCCCACTACTTCATCCTGATCGGCCTGTTCGGCATCTTCACGGCCGGCTTCGTCGCGATCGTGCTGCCGTTCGGCAGACCGAGCAGATCGGCCGTGCGCATCGGCGACAGCTGGTACGCGCCGCTCGGCGGCGTGCTCGTCTGCGCCGCCGCCGCCTTCGCGCTCGCCGGCTTCCCGCTCGACGACGTCTGGCACCGGCTCTTCGGCCAGGACGTGACGCTGTGGGGGCCGACCCACCTGATGCTGATCGGCGGCGCCTCGCTGACCGTCCTCGGCCTCGCGGTGCTGCTCGTCGAGGGGCAGCGCGCCGCCGCGGCCAGAGCCGGCGCCGAGGGCGCCGCCGAGCAGGTCGTCGAGCCCAACTGGGTCGCGCTGCTGCGCCGCGTCGCGCTCTGCGGCGCCTTCCTGCTCGGCCTCTCGACCTTCCAGGCCGAGTTCGACTTCGGCGTGCCGCAGTTCCGCTTCGTCTTCCAGCCGCTGCTGATCATGGTCGCCGCCGGCGCCGGGCTCGTCGCCGTGCGCGTCTGGGCCGGCCGCGGCGCGGCGCTCGGCGCGGCGCTCTTCTTCATCCTGATCCGCGGCTTCCTGGCGATCCTCGTCGGCCCGGTGATCGGCGAGACGACGCCCCACTTCCCGCTGTACGTCGTCCCGGCGCTGATCGTCGAGGCGATCGCGCTGAAGCGGGGGATCACGCGCAAGCCGTTCCAGTTCGGCCTGCTGGCCGGTGTCGGCATCGGCACCGTCGGCCTCGCGGCCGAGTGGGGCTGGTCCCACCTGTGGATGCCGATCCCGTGGCCGTCGACGCTGCTGCCCGAGGCGCTCCTGTTCGCCGTCCCGTCGGCGATCGGCGCGGCCTTCGTCGGCGCCTGGATCGGCGACCGCCTGGCGCTCGGCGCGAAGGCGCACGACCGCCGGCTCGACGTCGCCGCGCTCGCCAGCTCGCTGGTCGTCGTCGCGCTCGTCGGGATCGCGCTCTACAAGCCGTCGGTCGAGAACGTGCAGGCGACGGTGACGCTGACCGACGTGCAGGGCGCGCCGAACCGCGAGGTCGAGGCGCTCGTCAGATTCGACCCGGTCGACGCCGCCGACGGCAACGAGTGGCTGACCGCGACCGCCTGGCAGGGCGACGGGTTCATCGTCGACCGCCTCGAGAAGGTCGAGCAGGGCGTGTACCGCACGACCCAGCCGATCCCGGTCCACGGGAACTGGAAGGCGCTCGTGCGGATGCAGCGCGGCAACACGCTCAGCGGCATCCCGATCTTCATGCCCGAGGACCGCGCGATCCCGGCGCCCGAGGTGCCGGCGCCCGCGTCGTTCACGCGCACGTTCCAGGCCGACCACAGAATCCTCCAGCGCGAGCAGAAGGAGGCCGACGGCTGGCTGTGGGCGGTCGCCTACACCGTCGTCGGGCTGATCGCCGGCTCGCTGCTGGTGCTGATGGCGTGGGCGCTGCGGCGCCTGTCGGCGAGCGCCGGCGGCACGGCGACCACGCCGCCGGCC
>JAEXXR010000257.1 GCA_023405705.1 Actinomycetes bacterium | reverse complement strand
AGCCGAGCCCGGCCGCTTCACCTACGACCCGCGCGAGCCGACCCCGTCGCTCGGCGGCCCGGTCCTGCTCGCGCGCGAGCCGGTGCTCGACAACCGGCCGCTGGAGGCGCGCCGCGACGTGCTCGTCTACACGAGCGACCCGCTGACCGAGGCGATCGAGGCGATCGGCCCGGTCGCCGCCGACGTCCACGTGCGCACGAGCGCGCCCGACGCCGACGTCTTCGTGCGCATCTGCGACGTCCACCCGGACGGCAGGTCGCTGAACGTCTGCGACGCGCTCGTGCGGCTGACGGCCGGCCAGCCGCAGCAGGCCGCCGACGGCAGCCGCAGGGTCACGTTCCCGCTGTGGCCGACCGCCCACCGCTTCGCGCCCGGCCACTGCGTCCGCGTGCTGATCGCCGGCGGCGCGCATCCCCGCTACGCCCGCAACGCCGGGACCGGCGAGCCGCCGCACACCGCGACGCGCCTGGTCGCGGTCGAGCACGAGATCCTGCACGACCCGGCGCACCCGTCGGCGGTCGAGCTGTCGGTCGTCGCGCCCTGAGGCGCCCCGCCGCGCAACGGCTCCGTCCGCCGCCGCGTCGCCGCCCGTCTCGCACGATCTGAGACCGAAGCGAGACCGATCCGCTACTGCGGACGCGCCAATCGCTTCCTAGCCTCCGCGCACCACACGCTCAAGGAGGACTGGTCGGAATGCGGGGACGGAAGATCACGACGGCGGTCGCGGGAGCGGCCGCGCTGCTGCTCGGCGGCGGCGCGCTCGGCGCGCAGCCGGCGCTCGCGGCCGGACCGGGCGAGACCTTCCTCGCCGGCGGTCTGCCCTTGCCGCCCGGCGCGATCGCGGGAGGGGTGGCCGGCTACGGCCTCGACGGCGCCGAGCCGATCGGCGTCAGCGCCGACGGTCGCTACGTCGCCTTCGTCGCGACCGCCGACAACCTCCATCCCGACGCGCCGCTCGACAGCCACAACGTCTTCCGCAAGGACCGGACGACCGGCGAGGTCGTGCTCGTCAGCCGCGCCGACGGCGCTGCCGGCGCGCCGGCCTCCGCGCCGGGCACCGAGGTCCGCATGAGCGACAGCGGCGACCGCGTCGCCTTCATCACCCGCGCGAGCCTCGATCCCGCCGACATCGACACCGTCATGGACGTCTACGTGCGCGACGTCGCGAGCGGCAGAACGCTGCTCGCGACGCCGGGCACCTCGACGAACATCCACGAGTACGACCTCTCCGGCGACGGCGCCTGGATCGCCTTCGCGACCGACGAGAGCCTGGTCGGCGCCGACGACGCCAACGGCGTCAAGGACGTCTACCGGCGCAGACTGGCCGGCGGCGCACCGCAGCTCGCCTCGGCCAGAGACGGCTCGAACGTGGCCGGTGACGGCGAGTCGGGCTCGCCGGCGATCAGCGGCAACGGCATCTGGGTCGCGTTCGCCTCGACGGCGACCGACCTCGGCCCCGACGAGAGAGGCGGCAGAGACGTCTTCGCGCGCGACATGACGGCCGGCAGAACGTATCTCGTCAGCAACCGGAACGGGTCGACGACGGAGGGCGGCAACGGCAGCTCCGAGGGCGAGCCGGTGATCGCCAGCTCGCCCGGCTCGGGCGCGCTCCCGACCGTCTACATCGCCTACAGCAGCGACGCCACCGATGTCGACCCCGCCGACACCGCGAGCGACCAGAGCGTCTTCCTGCGCCAGCTCAGCGCGAACGCGTCGAGACTGGTCAGCCGCGCCGACGGGCTCGGCGGCGCCTCGGCGGACCGCCGCGCGCACACGCCGTCGATCACCGCCGACGGCCAGCGGATCGCCTTCTCGACCGACGCCGGAAACCTCGGCCCGGGCGGCGGCACGCTCAGCGCCTACGGCGCCTACGTGCGCGACATGGCCGCGAGCAGAACGACCATCGTCTCCGCCGGCCACGACTACGCGGTCCAGTCGACGCTCTCCGCCGACGGCAGCACGGCCGTCTGGTTCGAGCAGTTCCGCGCGACGCCCGACGGCGATCTGGACCTGCCCGGCATCTATGCACGCGCCTACGCGAACTCGCAGGCGGCGCTCGGACCGATCGGCTACGTCTCCCGCCCGCCCGGCGACGCGCCCTTCCGCGCACCCGCCGTCAACGCCGACGGTGCCCGCGCCGGCACTCGCGGGGTGAGCGCCGACGGCCGCTACGTCGTCTTCTCCGCAGGCAGCCACAACCTTCCCGGCGGCGACGGCAGGGTCCAGCAGATCTACCGCCGCGACACGGCGACCGGCGCGATCGAGCTGGTCTCGCGCGCGACCGGTCCCGACGGCGCGGCCGGCGACCGCGACAGCGAGCTGCCGTCGATCAGCGCCGACGGCAGCCGCGTCGCCTTCGAGACGTACGCCGCGCTCGACCCGGCCGACGGCGACACGAGCGAGGACGTCTACGTGCGCGACCTCGCGACCGGCACGACGATCCTCGCCGGCCGCGCCTCCGGCGCCGACGGCGCCGCGCCCGACGCGGTCGCGACCAACCCCGCGATC
>JAEXXR010000227.1 GCA_023405705.1 Actinomycetes bacterium | reverse complement strand
GGCCGAGGCCGGCGTCGGCGAGCGCGTCCGGGCCCGGCGCGCGGACGGTGCCGATCACCTCGTCGCCGGCGGCGACGAGCTGCTCGGCGAGGTAGCCGCCGTCCTGGCCCGTCACCCCGGTGATCAGCACGCGGCGGGTCACGAGCGGCGATCCTAGCGGGCCGTCTCGCGGCCGTACGCCTCGAGCACGGTGCGCAGCGAGTGCTCGAGCGACAGCCGCTGCGCGTTGCGCGCGAACCAGTCCGCCGTCGCGGTTCGCAGCGCCGGTCCCGCCGCGTGGACGCGCTCGATCGCGGCGGCGAGGTCCTCCGGCGAGGCCGATGCGGCGACGAAGCCGTTCTCGCCCTCGTCGACCAGCTCGACGGCCGCGTTGTCCTCTCCGGCGACGACGACGACGGGCGTCGCGCGCGCGGAGGACTCGACGACGACCATCCCGTACCCCTCGCGTGAGGAGGGCAGGACGAGGCACAGGGCGCTGCGCATCGCGGCCTCGACACGCTCGCGCTCGACGAAGCCGGGGGCCTCGACGGCGTCGCCGACGCCCTCGCGCGCGATCGCCGCCAGCACGTCGGGCCGCTCGGGGCCGTCGCCGAAGATCTCGCCGCGCAGGTCGGGCAGCCGCTCGCGCGCCCGCTTCAGCGCCGGCACCAGCGCCGGCACGCGCTTCTCCGGGATGTGGCGGCCGGCGAAGACCACCAGCGGCTGCGCCGGCACCGGCTCGGGCCGCTCCAACGAGCCGGCGTACTCGCCCGTCAGGATCGTCGGCTCGCCGCGCAGACCTTCGTCGCGCAGGCGGGCGGCGTGCAGGCGCGAGAAGCAGAAGGCGCGCTGCGGGACCCGCGCGCACAGCCGCTGGACGAAGGCGCCGACGGTGCCGCCCGCGCCGCCGAGGTAGTCGCGCCAATACTCCCGCGACCACACCTCATGCCAGTCGGCGACGATCCGGAAGCGGTGCAGCGGCCGGACCACGGCGGCAGCCAGCAGCGAGAAGTACGGGAACGAGGCGGTGTGCACGACGTCGTAGCGGCGGCCGTGCCGCAGCAGGTGCCACAGCACGCCGAGGCCGAAGACGAGCGGCGGCGCGATCCGGCGCCGGCCGCCCTCCGCGTAGAGCGCCATCCGCGGCCCGACGACCTTCACGTCGACGCCGGGCACGCCGGGGTCGGCGCCCCGGGGCCACTGCCGCAGCGTCAGGTACGTGACCTCGTGGCCGTCGGCCGCGAGCCGCTCGCCGAGGTTGCGGTACCAGCGCTCGGCGCCGCCGACGGTGTGCGGGTAGAGGCAGTCGTAGACGAGGCAGATCCGCATGGCGCGCGCCACCCTAGCCGACGAGCCCGGGGACCGGGCCGCCGAACGGTGCGCTAGCCTTGCCCGTCGAAACCGCGCGACTTCTCCCCTTCACGCGCGTTTCCATCGCAGAGCCGGGGAACGACCCGTCCGCACATGAGCGCCATCGACGACACCATCAGCGTTGAGCAGGTCGAGCAGGGCACCGAGCGTCTGCGCGTCTCGGTGGTGATCCCCTGCCTCAACGAGGCGGAGAACATCGAGCAGTGCGTCGCCGCGGCGCGCAGAGCGCTCGACGACAACGGCATCTCCGGCGAGGTCGTCGTCGCCGACAACGCCTCCGAGGACGGCAGCGCCGAGCTGGCCGAGGCTGCCGGCGCTCGCGTCGTGCGCGAGCCCCGCCGCGGCTACGGCAGCGCCTACCTCGCCGGCTTCGCGGCTGCGCGCGGCGACTACATCGTGATGGGGGACGCCGACCTCACCTACGACTTCAACGAGATCCCGAGATTCCTCGGCGAGCTGGAGGACGGCGCCGACATGGTCATCGGCGACCGGATGAAGAACATCCATCCGGGCGCGATGCCGTGGCTGCACCGGTACGTCGGCAACCCGCTGCTGTCGGGCTTCCTCAACCTGCTGTTCAGAACCGGCGTCAGCGACGCCCACTGCGGGATGCGCGCCGTGCGGCGCGACAAGCTGCCGCAGCTCGCCCTGCGCACGACCGGCATGGAGTTCGCCTCCGAGATGGTGATCCGGGCGGCCAAGGAGAAGCTCGACATCCGGCAGTTCCCGATCGAGTACCACCCGCGCGGCGGCGAGTCGAAGCTCTCCAGCTTCCGCGACGGCTGGCGCCACCTGCGCTTCCTGCTGGTCCACTCGCCGACCCATCTCTTCATCCTCCCCGGCGCGGTGATGGCGTTGCTCGGCGCGCTCGTCGCGCTGACGGTGATCGCGCAGATCGACGTCTTCGGCCGCGCGTGGGACCTGCACGCGCTGATCGCGGGCTCGCTGCTCCTGATCGTCGGCACCCAGGTCGTCGCGCTCGGTCTCTGCGCGCATGCCTACGGCACGTACTTCATGAACGAGAAGGACCCGTGGTTCGACCGCATGCGGGCCCGCTTCAGACTGGAGCACGGCCTGCTCGTCGGGGGCGGCATCGCGTTCGCCGGCCTCGTCGCCGCGCTGGTGATCGTGATCGAGTGGATCGACCGCGGCTTCGGCAGCCTCGGCGAGGAGCGCCTCGCCGTCCTCGCGATGACGCTCGTCATCGTCGGGATCCAGATCTTCTTCTCTTCGTTCCTGCTGTCGATCCTGGGCCTTCGACGCCAGGCCTGACGTGCGCGTTCGCGTCGTGCTGGGCGTGGCGCTCGCGCTCGTGGCGCTCGCTGTCGTCGTCGCGCTCTCGCAGGGCGGCGACCGCCGCGCCGGCACGAACCTCGTCCCCGTCGCGGGAACGCCGGTCGAGCTGCGGGGCGGCGGGCGAGCATGTCAGCTCACGCGCCTGCTCGACGACGCGCAGCGCGTCGAGCTGTTCGTCGACGCCGGCGGGGGCCGGGTGCCGGCGCTCGCCGTCAGCTTCGCCGACGCCGACGGTGCGACCGTCGCGAGCGGCGAGCGTCCTGCCGGGGCGCCAGGGGGCAACGTCGTCGTGCCGCTCGACCGTCGCGTGGACGGGAACCGCCCCTCCACCAGGTTCTGCGTGCGCAACGAGGGAACCCGGCGCATCGCGCTCGGCGGCGCCCCCACCCCGCCCGATGCTGCCGCGACCGTCGCCGGCAGACCGGCAGGGGGCGTGATCGCCGTCACGTACCTGCGACCGGGGCGTGAGACCTGGTGGCAGCTGCTGCCGACGATCTCGACTCGCTTCGGCGTCGGCAAGGCACCCGTCTTCGGCGCGTGGACGCTGCCGGTCGCGGCACTGCTGCTGCTCGGCGCGTGGGCCGGCGCCGTCCGGCTGCTGCTGCGCGGGAGCCGGACGTGAAGGATGCGCTGCTGGATCGGGCGCGCCGCATCTCGGCCGCCTTCCGCCGGATCCCGGCCGCCGGGCGCGCCTGCGCGCTGATCGCGCTCGTCAACGCCGTCGTCTGGGCGATCGTCGTGCCGCCGTTCCAGGTGCCTGACGAGATCACCCACTTCGGCTACGCGCAGTACCTGGCGGAGACCGGCGCGCCGCCGCCGGCCAAGCCAGGTGCAGCGCAGTACTCCGACGAGCAGCAGCTGACGCTCGAGCGGCTCGGCTTCTTCGGCGTCATCGGGAAGAGCGACCAACGCGGGATCCTGACGACGCCCGAGGACCGGGCGCTGCGCAGCGCACTGGCCACGGACCCCAGCCGCCAGGGGGAGGGCGGACCGAGCTCGGCCACCAATCAGCCGCCGCTCTACTACGCCCTGACCGCGGCGGCCTACTGGCTCTCGCCGGGGCACGACATCCTCACGCGCCTGTACGCGATGCGGCTCGTGTCCGCGCTGCTGGCGGCGATGACCGTCCTGTGCGTGTTCCTGTTCGTGCGCGAGCTGCTCCCAGGCACGCCTTGGGCCTGGACCGTGGGAGCGCTGGTCGTCGCGTTTCAGCCGACCTTCATGTTCATCGCTGCGGGCGTGCACGGGGACAACCTGCTGTTCTTCGCCTCGGCGGCGGTGCTGGCGGCGCTGGCCCGTGCGTTCCGCCGCGGGCTGACGCGCCGCCGGGCCGTCGCGATCGCGTTGGCGATCGTGGCCGGTGCGCTCGGCAAGCTGACCTTCCTCGCCTTCCTGCCCGGCATCGCCCTCGCCTTCCTGCTGCTGCTGTGGCGGGCGGCCCCCGATCGCCGGCGCGAGGCGATCGCGAGCACCGGCATCGCGGCGGCGATCGTCGCCGTGCCGGTCGCGCTCTACATGCTGCTCAACACCGGCGTGTGGGATCGCGGCGGCGGGGCGACCGGCGGCGTCGCGGTCGACACGGCGCGGGCGATCTCGGTCAAGGAGCGGATCGGCTACATCTGGCAGCTGTTTCTGCCGCGGCTGCCGTTCATGCACGACCAGTTCGACTACTTCCCGCCGTGGCAGACCTGGTTCAAGGGCTCGATCGGTCTCTTCGGTTGGCTCGACTACGCCTTCCCGGAGTGGGTCTACGGCGTCGCGCGATGGATCTACGTGGCGATCGGCGGCCTCGCGCTCGTCGAGCTCGTCCGCCGGATCCGCGCCATCGGACTCGCCCGCCTCGACTGGCGCCTTCCGTTCGTCGTCGTCGTCGCCGCGATGGCGGCCGGGCTCGCGGCCGCGATCGGCTGGCAGGGGATCGGCTACCGGGCCGACACCGGCTTCACGTTCGAGCAGGCGCGCTACCTGATGCCGCTGCTCGCGCTCTACGGCCTCGTCGTCGCGCTGGCCGCTCGCGGCGCAGGCCGGCGCTGGGGGCCCGCCGTCGGCGCGCTCCTGGTCGTGCTCGCGATGACGCACGGGCTGTTCGCGGGGCTGCTGACCGTCTCCCGCTACTACGGGT
>JAEXXR010000204.1 GCA_023405705.1 Actinomycetes bacterium | reverse complement strand
CGCCCGCACCGCGCTCGGCCAGTGCCTCGCGGCCGGCCCCGGCGACCGCGTCGCGATCCTCACCGACCCTCCGACGCGGCCGCTCGCCGAGCACCTGCTCGCGGCTGCGTCCGAGCTGGCCGGCGAGGCCTGCCTCGTGCTCGCCGGGCCGATCGGCGCGCAGCCGTGGGAGCAGGTCCGCGCGACCTACATGGAGGCGCTGCGCGAGCGGCGGCCGACCGTGACGCTCTTCGCCGCCGTCGACGACGGTGACCTGCTCGCCTGGGACGAGGAGTTCCAGGCGCTGCTCGGCGAGCTGGGCTGCCGCCACGCGAACATGCCGGCGCTCGACGCCCGCTCGCTCGCGGAGGGGATGTCGGCCGACTACGACGAGGTCGCCCGTTTCAGCGCGGCGGTCACCGAGCGGCTCGCCGGCGCGCGCGAGGTCCGCGTCCGCAACGACGACGGCACCGACGTGCTGCTGCGCTGCGATCCGGCGCGGCCGTGGATCCCGCTGACCGGCCTCTACCACGCGCCCGGCAGCGGCGGCCGCCTGCCGCAGGGCGAGACCTTCTGCGCGCCGCTCAGCGCCGACGGCGCGATCGCCGCGCGCACGGTCGGCTACCCGTTCAACGCCCCCTTCGGCCTGCTCGCCGAGCCGGTCGTGATCGAGGTCGCCGACGGCCGCGCGGTCGCGCTCCACCATCCCGACGAGGCGGTCGCGCGACCGCTGTGGGCGTGGCTGCGCGACCACGACAACGGCGTCCGCGTCGGCGAGCTGGCGATCGGCACCAACCCCGCCTGCACGTCGCTGTCGGGCAACCTGCTGTTCGACGAGAACGTGCCGGGCGTCCACATCGCCTTCGGCCACCCCTTCCCCGAATGGACCGGCGCCGACTACCGCTCCGCGGCGCACGTCGACGTCGTCGTCGCCCGTCCCGACGTGGACGCCGACGGCGTCGCGCTGCTGCGCGCCGGCACCCACACCACCACCGACATGAGGACCCGACCGTGACCGGACCGCTCCCCCGCGCGGACTACGTCAGCCGCTCCCGCGGGCGGCTGACCTCCGCCTACACCCTCGTCACTCCCGACAACCGCGTCGAGGACGCGCTCCCGTTCCTGGCCGACACCGCCGTCAGACCGCTCGTCACGCCGCGGCTGGCGCCGGCGGCCTTCGGCGAGTACCTGCTGGAGCTGGGCGAGCGCGGCGCGACCGAACGGCCGCTGGCGCCCGAGCGCGAGCACTTCGTCTGGTGCCTGGATGGCCGCGTCTTCGCCGCCGGGACCGAGCTGGAGGCCGACGGCTGGCTCTACCTGCCGCCCGGCGAGGGGCTGGAGCTGCGCGCCGACGGCGGTCCCGCGCGCGTCCTGTGGGTGACGCGCCGCTACGACGCGGTCGAGGGCCTCGGCCTGCCCGACCGCCTCAGCGGCCACCTGCGCGACGTCGACTTCCTGCCCGACACGATGGACGGCGGCAGCTACGCGCTGCTGCTCCCGACCGAGACCGACCAGCGGTACGACATGGGCATGAACCTGATGCGGTTCGAGCCCGGGGCGTACTTCCCGATGGTCGAGCTGCACCACCACGAGCACGGCCTGTGGATGCTGGAGGGCCAGGGGCTCTACCACCTCGACGGCGACACGCTGGAGGTGACGGCGGAGGACTTCATCTACATGGCGCCGTACTGCCCGCAGCACTACGCCGCGCTCGGCTGGAGCCGGACGACGTACCTGCTCTACAAGGACGTCAACCGCGACGGCTTCTCGGCCGCCGGACGGGGGCTGGAGCGATGAGCGCCGCGACCGAGCCGACCGTGCTCGCCGACCTCGTGATCGCCGGCGCCCGCCTCGACGGCGAGGAGTCGCCGGTCGACGTCGTCGTCGAGGGCGCGACGATCGTGGCCGTCGGCCCCGGCGCCGCCGACGGGCGCGCCGCGGTGCGGCGGATCGAGGCGCACGGCGGCCTGCTGTCGCCGTCGTTCGTCGAGCCGCACACCCATCCCGACAAGGCGTTCAGCCGCGAGCGCGTCGACCAGGTCGGCTTCGAGGACGACCTGATGCAGCGCCAGGTCGCGCTGAAGGCCGGCTTCACCGTCGAGGACGTCGAGGAGCGGGCGACCCGCTTCCTCCGCCTCGCCGCCGCGCAGGGGATCGGGCTGCTGCGCGCCCAGACCGACATCGACAGCATCACGAGACTGACCTCGTTCGAGGGCGTGATGCGCGCCCGCGAGCGCTGCCGCGACCTGCTCGACGTCCACGTCACCGCCTTCCCGCAGGAGGGCCTCGTGAAGGACAGGGCCGCGCTCGACCTGCTGCGCGCCGCGCTGCGCGACGGCGCCGACTGCGTCAGCGGCTGGCCCAACAACGAGCTGAGCAAGGAGGACGAGCTGCGCCACGTCGACCTCGTCTTCGAGCTGGCGCAGGAGTTCGGCGTGCCGATCGACGCCAACGTCGACTACTTCACCGACCCGGCCGAGCGCAACCTCGAGCCGATGGCCGAGCGGACGATCGCGCTCGGCATGCAGGGCCGCGTCACCGCCAACCACGTCGGCGCGCTGGAGACCTACGCCGACGACGACGCCGCGCGCGTGATCGCGAAGGTCGCCGAGGCCGGCATCTCGGTGACGATCTGCCCGACCAACCTGTCGAGCAACACGCGCTACCGCGGCCTCTCGCGGCCGCACGAGCTGCGCGCGGCCGGCGTCAACGTGACGATCGGCAGCGGCAACTTCCACGACAACTGGGAGGCGTTCGGCAACCTCGACCCGGCCGACCTGATGCGGCTCGCCTACCACGGCCTCGGCTGCGCCGACGTCGCCGGCGTCGACCTCGTCTGGGAGATGGCGACGACCGCCGCGGCGCGCGCGATGGGCGCGGACTGCCCGCCGGTCGCGGTCGGCCGCGCCGCCGACCTCGTGCTGTTCGAGGCGCCCGACCGCACGTCGGTCGTGCGCGGCTTCGGCGGCGGGCGCACGACGGTCAAGCGC
>JAEXXR010000193.1 GCA_023405705.1 Actinomycetes bacterium | reverse complement strand
AGCGCGAGCTGCGCGAGGCGGTCCGGCGGCTGGAGGGGATCATCGACTACTCCGCCGCGCTGATCTACGTGAAGGACCGCGAGGGGCGCTACACGCTCGTCAACCGCCACTTCGAGCGGCGCTTCGGCTTCGTGCGCGAGCAGGTGATCGGCCGCACCGACCACGAGCTGTACCCGGCCAGCTCGGCCGACGCCTACGTCGCGCACGACCGGCTCGTGTGGGAGCGGCGCGAGGCGATCGAGGTCGAGGAGCCGGCCGAGGACGTCGGCGGCTCGTGGCTGTCGATCAAGTTCCCGCTGCTCGACGACCACGGCGAGCCGTACGCGCTCGCCGGCATCTCGACCGACATCACCGAGCGGATCCGCGCCGAGGCGGCCGCGCGAGAGGCGCGCGACGAGGCCGAGCGCGCCAACCGCGCCAAGTCGGAGTTCCTCTCGCGCATGAGCCACGAGCTGCGCACGCCGCTGAACGCGATCCTCGGCTTCGGCCAGCTGCTGGAGCTGGAGCCGCTGGAGGCCGAGCCGCGCCAGTCGGTCGAGCGGATCATGAAGGCCGGCCGCCACCTGCTGCAGCTGATCAACGAGGTGCTGGAGGTGACGCGGATCGAGGCCGGCGCGCAGCACATCGCGCTGACGCCCGTGCACGTCTGCGAGCCGCTCAACGAGGCGCTGGAGCTGGTGCGGCCGCTCGCGCGCGAGCGCGGGATCGAGCTGTCGGTCGACATGCACGTCGGGCTGCACCGCTACGTCTCGGCCGACTTCCAGCGGCTCAAGCAGGTGATGCTCAACCTGCTCTCCAACGCGGTCAAGTACAACCGCGAGGAGGGGATCGTGCGCGTCTCCTTCGCCGAGCGCGGGACGCGGCTGCGCTGCCTCGTGACCGACACCGGCCCGGGACTCGGACCCGAGGACGTCAGCCGCGCCTTCCTGCCGTTCGAGCGGCTCGCCGCCGACCGCACCGAGACGGAGGGGACGGGCCTGGGGCTGTCGCTCTCGAAGTCGCTGATGGAGGCGATGCACGGCGCGATCGGGATCCAGCACACGGCGCCGGGGGAGGGGACGACCTTCTACCTGGAGCTGGAGCCGGTCGAGCGGCCCGCGCAGGACGCCGAGGCGCCGCCCGGCCCGGCGGTGGCGCCCGAGCGGTGGCAGCTCGGGCCGGCGCGGGTGCTGTACGTCGAGGACAACCTGTCGAACTACGAGCTGGTCGAGCGGATCCTCGCGCGGGCCGGCTCGGTCGAGCTGATACCGGCGATGCAGGGCCTGCTCGCGCTCGACCTCGCCGTCCAGCACAGACCGGACGTCGTGCTGCTCGACCTCGACCTGCCCGACATCAGAGGCGACGAGGTGCTGCGGCGGTTGCGGGCCGACGAGCGGACCGCGAAGATCCCGATCGTGATCCTCTCCGCCGACGCGACCAGCGCGCAGATCGCCCGCCTGGAGCGCGCCGGCATCGAGGCCTACCTGACCAAGCCGCTCGACATCACCCGCCTGCTCGACACGCTCGGCGCGGCACTGCGGCGAGGCGGGGAGGAGCCGTGACCGCCGGCCGCTCGACCCGCGCGGCGCGGCCGCTCGACGCCGCGGCAGGGCGCGGCGCCGTGACCACCAATCGCTCGACCCGCCCCGCGCGGCCGCTCGGTGCTCCCGCGGCAGGGCGCGGCGAGGAGGCGTGATGGAGCAGGTGAGCGTCCTCGTCGCCGACGACCACCCGGTCTTCCGCTCGGGGCTGGTGCAGATGCTGCGCGCCCGCCCGGAGCTGCGCGTCGTCGGCGAGGTCGGCGAGGGCCGCGCCGCGCTGGACCAGATCCGCGAGCTGCGCCCCGACGTGGCCGTGCTCGACCTCGGCCTGCCCGACGTCGGCGGCATCGAGGTGCTCGACGCGCTGCAGCGCGAGCACCTGCCGACGCGCGTGCTCGTGCTCTCCGCGCTGGAGGACAGCGGCACGATCTACCGCGCCGTCGAGCTGGGCGCGCGCGGCTACCTGCCGAAGATCGCCGACGGCGGCGCCGTCTGCGACGCGGTCGCCGCGATCGGCCGCGGCAGAACGGTCCTGCCCACGGAGATCCAGGACGGCCTCGCGAGCGAGATCCGCATGCGCCGCGACGTCGCCGGCCGCCCCGCCCTCACCCCGCGCGAGCTGGACATCCTCCGCCTCGCCGCCGACGGCCGCTCCAACGCCGAGATCGCCGTCGCCCTCCACGTCAGCGCCGCCACCGTCAAGACCCACCTCCACCACGTCTTCGAGAAGCTCGAGGTCTCCGACCGCGCCGCCGCCGTCGCCACCGCCATGCGCAGCGGTCTGCTGCACTGAACGGCCACGGCATTCGTCTCTGCCGTCGGCTCTGGACGTGGGCCGATCGCCTGCTGCCGTCGTTCCGCAGCGGGCGAGGGCGAGCGCTCCACCTTTCCACCACCAGCGGCTGCGTCTGCTTCGCGTGCGATGCGACCCGACCGGGAGTCCGGAACGGCGGGGCGGTCGGGTCGCGAGGGCAGAACCGTCCGCCCTCCACCCCGTCATCACCCATCGGGCGATGGGAGGGCGGGAGGGGAGGAAGGAGAGTTCGGCGGGTCAGTCCCTCACCCTGAAAGGACGCCCGTTGAGCTTCCGGATCTCTGTCGACACCGGGGGGACGTTCACCGACGTGGTGCTCGTCGACCCGGCTGGAGACCTGCACGTCGCGAAGTCGCTGACGACCGTCGCGCGCGGCTTCGACGGCATCCGCCCGAGCCTCGCGCAGCTCGCGCAGCCGTACGGCCTCAGCGTCGGCGAGCTGCTCGCGCAGACCTCGCAGTTCGCGTACGGCACGACGCGCTCGACCAACGCGATCGTCGAGGGCAAGACGGCGCGGACGGCGTTCCTGACGACCGCCGGCTTCCCCGACACGCTGCTGCTGCGCGAGGGCGGGAAGATCGGGCCGTTCACGCCGATGGAGTACCCGGCGCCGTACGTGCCGCGCCACCTCACCTTCGAGCTGGCCGAGCGGGTCGACTCCGACGGCGGGGTCTTCAGAGCGCTCGAGGAGGCCTCGGTCCTGGAGGCGATCGAGGCCTGCCGGGCGCACGCGGTCGAGGCGGTCGGGGTCTGCCTGCTGTGGGCGACCGCCAACCCCGCCCACGAGCTGCGCGTCGGCGAGCTGCTCGCCGAGCACCTGCCGGGCGTCCCGTTCACGCTCAGCCACCTGCTCAACCCGGTCGTGCGCGAGTACCGGCGGGCCTCCTCGACGGTGATCGACGCCTCGCTGAAGCCGCTGATGCAGGCGTTCCTCGGCCAGCTGCGCGACGACCTCGAGGCCGCCGGCTTCGGCGGCGAGCTGCTGATCTCGACCTCCTACGGCGGCGCGTGGCCGACCGGCGAGATGATCGAGCGGCCGATCTACAGCGTCGGCTCCGGCCCGTCGATGGCGCCGGTCGCCGGCCTCGCCGCCTCCCGCGCCGAGCTGGACACGGACGCGCCGAGCGCGCTCGTCTGCGACACGGGCGGCACGACCTTCGACGTCGGCCTGATCAGCGACGGCGAGATCCACTACTCCAACGACACGTGGCTCGGCGGCAAGTGGACCGGCCACATCACCGGCACGAAGGCGGTCGACGTGCGCTCGATCGGCGCCGGCGGCGGCTCGATCGTCTCGGTCGACAGCGGCGGGCTCGTCCACGTCGGCCCCGAGTCGGCGGGCGCCGATCCGGGGCCCGCCTGCTACCGCCGCGGCGGCACGCTGCCGACGGTCACCGACGCCGCCGCGATCCTCGGCTACCTCGACCCCGACAGCTTCCTCGGCGGCCGCATGCAGCTCGACCTCGACGCCGCGCGCGCCGCCTTCGCGCCCGTCGCCGAGCGGCTCGGCAAGACGGTCGAGGAGGCGGCCGAGGGCGCGCTCGTGATCGCGACGCAGAACATCGTCTCGGCGATCCGCGAGATCACGATCGCCCAGGGGATCGACCCGCGCGAGCTGGCGATCGTCGCCGGCGGCGGCGCCTCCGGCCTCAACGTCGTCCAGATCGCGCGCGAGCTCGGCTGCCGCACGGTGATCCTGCCGCGCACCGCCGGCGCGCTGTCGGCGACCGGCGCGCTGCAGGCCGACGTGATCAGCGAGTTCTCCGCCAACCAGTTCGCGGAGACGAGACGGCTCGACGTCGCCGCCGTCAACGCCGCGCTCGGCGCCGCCGGCGAGCGGGCCGCCGCCTTCCACGAGCGGATCGCCTCCCTCGGCCCGGTCGACGTGCGCGTCGACGCCGCCGTCGACGCCCGCTATCCCGGTCAGGTGTGGGAGCTGGAGACGCCGCTGCCGGCGACCTCGATCCGCTCCGAGGCCGACGTCGAGGAGCTGGAGCGCTCCTTCCACGAGCTGCACGAGCGGATCTTCGCCGTCAACGACCCCAGCCAGCCGCTGGAGTGCGTCGCCTGGAAGGTGAAGGTGACGGCCGCGCTGGAGAAGCCGGCGCTCGCCGCGCCGCGGGCCGACGACGCCGACGCCGAGCCGCTGCGCAGCCGCCGCGTCGTCTTCACCGGCCACGGCGCCGAGGAGACGCCGGTGTGGGCCGGCGACCGGCTGGCGGCTCACACCGAGCTGGCCGGTCCCGCGATCGTCGTCGAGCCGACGACGACGCTCGTGCTCGACCCCGGCGCGTCGGTGCGCGTCAGCGAGCACGGCAACTACGTGATCGACGTCGAGTCCGTGGCACCGGCCGCCGCGGCCGTCGCGAGCGAGGAGGCAGCCCGATGAGCCTGGACCCGATCCTGATGGCGGTGATCGCCAACCGCCTCGACTCGGTCGTGCGCGAGATGGAGAACACGCTGCTGCGCACCGGCCGCAGCGGCGTGCTGAACATGGCGCGCGACTTCTCCTGCGCGATCATCACCGGCGACAACCAGCTGCTCGCCTCCGCGGAGGGCCTGCCGGTCCACATCTTCGGCGCGCAGCTGCTCGGCGAGGCGATGACCGAGCTGCACGACGACGTCGCCGAGGGCGACGCCTTCCTCCACAACGACCCCTACCTCGGCGGCTCGCACCCGGCCGACCACGTGATCCTCGTGCCCGTCTTCCACGAGGGCGTGCACATGTTCACGACCGTCGCGAAGGCCCACCAGGCCGACACCGGCAACGCCGAGCCGACCACCTACATGCCGTTCGCGCAGGACATCTACGCCGAGGGCGGCCTGATCTTCCCGTGCGTGCGCGTGCAGCGCGAGCGCAGGGACGTGCAGGACGTGATCCGCACCGCCAGACGCCGCATCCGCATCCCGGAGCAGTGGTACGGCGACTACCTCGCGATGGTCGGCGCCGCCCGCATCGGCGAGGCCGGCCTGAGCGAGCTGTGCGCGCGCTACGGCAACGAGCTGGTGCGCGACTTCATCGCCGAGTGGTTCGACTACTCGGAGGCGAAGATGGCCCACGCGATCCGGCAGATGCCGGCGGGCAAGGTCACCGGCAGGGGGATGCACGACCCGATCGGCGATGTCCAGCCCGACGGCATCCCGATCAACGTGACGGTGACGGTCGACCCGGCGGAGGCGACCGTCGAGCTCGACCTGCGCGACAACATCGACTGCATCCCGGCCGGCCTGAACGAGTCGGAGGCGTGCACGGTCGCGAACGTGATGACCGGCATCTTCAACTCGCTGGAGCCGGGCATCCCCGCCAACCAGGGCGCCTTCCGGCGGATCAGGCTGCTGCTGCGCGACGGCTGCATCGTCGGCCGGCCGAGCTTCCCGCACTCGACCTCGGTCGCGACGACCAACGTCGGCGACCGGCTCGTCGTCACGACGCAGAAGGCGATCGCCGACGAGTGGGACGGCTACGGCGTCGCGGAGGGGGCGACCGGCCTCGGGCCCGGCTTCGCCGTCGTCTCCGGCACCGACCAGCGCCGCGGCGGCGAGCCGTACGTCAACCAGTACTTCCTCGGCTCGCAGGGCGGGCCGGCGAACGCGACCCACGACGGCTGGGTCACCTACGGCCTCGCGGTCGCCAGCGGCCTGATGTTCCGCGACTCGATCGAGGTCAGCGAGCAGAAGTACCCGATCCGCGTCGGCGAGCTGCGGATCCGGCGCGACTCCGAGGGCGCCGGCCGTCGTCGCGGCGCGCCGGGGGCGACCGTCGCCTACGGCCCGCGCTGGGATCCGATGACGGCCGCCTACGTGACCGACTGCGTCGCCTACCCGCCGCGCGGCGTGCGCGGCGGCGGCGACGCGGCCCGCAACGTGCCGTTCGTCGCGACCGCCGACGGCGACCAGACGGAGGTCGACGCGATCGGCGCCGTCGTCGTCGCGCCCGGCGACTTCGTCGGCCAGCACCACACGGGCGGCGGCGGCTACGGCGACCCGTTCGAGCGCGAGCCCGAACGCGTTCGCGCCGACGTGCTCGCCGGCTTCGTCTCCTTCGCCCGCGCGCGCGAGGTCTACGGCGTCGCCTTCGCCGAGGAGGTCCTCTCGCACGCGCTGGAGGGCGACGCGGCGGAGACGGCGCGGCTGCGCGGAGGCGGCTGACGGAGGCGCGGGCCGGCGCGTGCGGGAGCGCGCCGGCCCGCGAGCGCGCGGCTCCGCGGAGCGGCCGGATAT
>JAEXXR010000190.1 GCA_023405705.1 Actinomycetes bacterium | reverse complement strand
GTCGCCGCGTGCTGGCGCTGGTCGGCGCCGACGGGCCGCTGCCGGAGGCCGCGCCCGACGCGCCGCTGCCCGACGGCGTCAGACCGCTGGGGATCGTCGTGCTGGCCGAGCGGCTGCGCAGCGACGCCGACAAGACGGTCGCCTTCTTCGGCAGAGAGGAGGTGGCGCTCAAGGTCCTCTCCGGCGACAACCCCGCCACGGTCGGTGCGATCGCGCGCGACGCCGGGGTCCCGGCACGGTCGGACGCGCTCGACGGCGGCGCCCTCCCCGACGATGACGCCGAGCTGCTCGAAGCGGTTCTCGCCGCGCCGGCGATCGGGCGCATCTCGCCGGAGGACAAGGCGCGCGTCGTGCGCGTGCTGAGCGAGCAGGGCGAGTACGTCGGCATGCTCGGCGACGGCGTCAACGACGTGCCGGCGCTGAAGCAGGCGCGGCTGGCGATCGCGCAGGGGAGCGGCACGCAGATGGCGCGCTCGGTCTCCGACCTCGTGCTCGTCTCCGGGGAGTTCAACGAGGTCCCGCGGATGGTCCACGAGGGCCGCCAGATCCTGCGCAACATCCAGCGCGTCGCGCGCCTGTTCGTGACGAAGGCGCTGTTCACCGCCTTCCTGCTGGTGACGATCGCGATCCCCAGCGGCGTCTTCCCGCTGCTGCCGCGGCAGTTCACGCTGACCTCGTCGCTGACGATCGGCATCCCCGCCTTCTTCCTCGCGCTCGCGCCGAGCACCGGGCCGTGGCGGCCGGAGGGCTTCCTGAAGGCGATCGCGCGCTTCTCGCTGCCGGCGGGCCTGGCGACCGGCGCCGGGATCCTTTCGGCCTGGCTGCTGTCGCGCCACGCCTTCGACTGCTCGCTGATGGAGGCGCGCACGGTCACGGCGGCGACGGTCGTCACCGCCGGTCTCGCGATCGTGATGGTGCTGGAGGACGAGCGCGGCAAGCGGCGGCTGGCGGTCGGCGGGATGTGCCTGCTGATGGCACTCGGCTTCGTGCTCGTCGCCGCGATCCCGGCCGGGCGCGACTTCTTCGACCTCGCGACGCCGACCGGCGGGATGGCCGCCGCGTGGGCGATCGGGACGGCCGTCACGCTCGTGCTGCTGGCGATCGCGCTGCGGATCGTGAAGCTGCTCGAGCGGCGCGCGGCCGCCGCCGAGCGCGCCTGAACCGCCTGCGCCTGACCGTCTGCGCCTGACCGTCTGTGCCTGACCGCCTGCACCTGAACCGGCAGCGCCTCACCGTCTGCGCCTGACCGCGCGCGTCGGGCCTCGGCCGCCGGGCCGCGCCCGATCCCCCCCGACCGGACGGTCTTCGCCGCGGCGGGGCAGGTGCCCGCCCGCCGAACGCGAACAGAGGGCCGATGGACGCGGAGCCTCGCCAGACCTCGCTCGCCCGCACGGTCTTCACGACGACGATCACGGTCGTCGCGGTCGTCGCCGGCCTGTACCTCGTCTACCTGCTGCGCAGACCGATCGGCTGGCTGCTGATCGCCGGCTTCATCGCGGTCGCGCTGTCGGGGCCGGTCGCCTTCCTCAACCGCTGGATGAAGCGCGGCTGGGCGATCACGCTGACGTTGATCGCGGTCCTGCTGATCCCGATCGCGGTGATCGCGATCGTCGTCCCGCCGCTGGTGCGGGAGGGCTCCAACCTCGTCGAGAAGGTCCCCGACTACGCCCGCGAGCTGACCGAGTACGTCAACGACAACGAGCGGCTGCAGAGAATCAACGACGAGTACGACATCACCGGCAAGGTGCAGGACTGGGCCAACGACCTGCCGTCGAGAATCGGCGACGCCGCCGAGCTGCTCGGCAACCTCGGCGTCGGCATCGTCAACTCGGTCTTCGCCGCGGTGACGATCTTCATCATGGTCGCGTTCATCCTCGGCAGCGGGCCGCGCTGGGTCCGCTCGATCCTCGCGCTGCAGCCGGCGCCGCGGGCGAGACGGATGGGCGCCACCTTCGAGCGGATGGGCCAGGCGGTCGGCGCCTACGTCGCGGGCGCGCTGCTGCAGGCGTTCGTCGCCGGCATAACCACCTTCATCGTGTTGACGATCCTCGGGATCCCGTTCGCGGCCCCGTTGGCGGTCCTGACCGCCCTGTTCGACCTGATCCCGATGGTCGGAGCCACGATCGGCGCCGTCGTCGTCGGCATCGTCACCGTCTTCGCCGACTTCCCGCTCGACACGATCATCTGGGTGATCTGGGCGATCGTCTACCAGCAGGTCGAGAACAACCTGATCCAGCCGCGGATCCAGAACCGCGCCGTCGGCGTCCACCCGTTCGGCGTGATCTTCGCCGTGCTGTGCGGCGGCACGCTGCTCGGCGTCCCGGGCGCGCTGCTGGCCGTCCCGGTCGCCGCCTCGATCCAGATCGCGATCAAGGACTGGTGGCAGTGGCGCGCCGAGAAGGCGGCCGGCATCGAGCTGCCGCCGGGGGCCGCGGCCGCGGGTGCGGGGGAGCCGTCCGGCGGGGCGGGGTAGGATCGCCTCGTGTCGATAGGTGGCTCCATCTTCCTGATCGCGGTCGGCGCGATCCTCAAGTACGCCGTGACCGCCCAGGTCGCCGGCGTCGACATCCAGACGGTCGGCCTGAGCCTGATGGGCGCCGGCGCCCTCGCGCTCGTGAGCTCGCTCGCGATGCTCGTGATGGCCAACCGCGACCGCAACGCCGGTCCCGGCGGGCCGGCTGGTCCGCCGCCGCCGACCGCCGGGTACTGAGCGGCCGCAGCCCGGT